>NZ_LZHB01000068.1:0-6389 GCF_001690345.1 Gilliamella sp. Gris3-2 | reverse complement strand
ATATCAGCACGAATCCCTTCACCAAAACGGATCGTATCAACATCAGTTTTTATTCTACTCCAAAAACCGGTGTACCCTAGCTTGCCTTGGTTATTTATTGTGTCGTGACCGTCGCCTAAATTAAACAAGTAAGTATCGTTTCCAGCTCCGCCTGATAGCAGGTCATTACCTTTACCACCTGTTAAAATATCATTGCCATCACCACCCGACAAAGTATCATTACCATCACCGCCTGTTAAGATATCATTGCCTTTACTGCCTAAAATGATATCGTCACTATCTGTACCGGTCATTACTAAGCCGTTGTTTAATACCTCATCCCACGTTAATTTGGTGCCATCGGCAAATATAAACTCCTCAATAACGTTATAGCTATTAATGTCTGCGGTTGCTGATGTTGCATTGTAAAAGACATTCTTTAAAGTTATGCTGCTATTACCACCAATTAAGGTCGCTTTTATATCAGCCCCTTGGCGTGAAAATATAACGTCATTCGGCGTAATACCATCGATAAACTCTAGCTTATCTTTACCACCTAATTCTGTCACTTGGTCATGACCACTATTACGGCCAAATTGGTAAATATCATTGTAATTTGAGCTTAATAAGGTTTCATCTTTTGCTGTGCCCGATGTCACAATTGGATTATTATTATACCAATCTTTAATATTAAGTTGGGAACCATCTGTAAATTCAAAAAAATCAACCCTAGCGGCTAATTGCGTATCACCTGTTGAGAACCAATTTTTTATGGTAATTGAATTTTGGCTATTAATGGAGATAACTAAATCATTGTCTTTTCTAGAACGACTTAGCATATCAGCACGAATCCCTTCACCAAAACGGATCGTATCAACATCAGTTTTTATTCTACTCCAAAAACCGGTGTACCCTAGCTTGCCTTGGTTATTTATTGTGTCGTGACCGTCGCCTAAATTAAACAAGTAAGTATCGTTTCCAGCTCCGCCTGATAGCAGGTCATTACCTTTACCACCTGTTAAAATATCATTGCCATCACCACCCGACAAAGTATCATTACCATCACCGCCTGTTAAGATATCATTGCCTTTACTGCCTAAAATGATATCGTCACTATCTGTACCGGTCATTACTAAGCCGTTGTTTAATACCTCATCCCACGTTAATTTGGTGCCATCGGCAAATATAAACTCCTCAATAACGTTATAGCTATTAATGTCTGCGGTTGCTGATGTTGCATTGTAAAAGACATTCTTTAAAGTTATGCTGCTATTACCACCAATTAAGGTCGCTTTTATATCAGCCCCTTGGCGTGAAAATATAACGTCATTCGGCGTAATACCATCGATAAACTCTAGCTTATCTTTACCACCTAATTCTGTCACTTGGTCATGACCACTATTACGGCCAAATTGGTAAATATCATTGTAATTTGAGCTTAATAAGGTTTCATCTTTTGCTGTGCCCGATGTCACAATTGGATTATTATTATACCAATCTTTAATATTAAGTTGGGAACCATCTGTAAATTCAAAAAAATCAATCCTAGCGGCTAATTGCGTATCACCTGTTGAAAACCAATTTTTTATGGTAATTGAATTTTGACTATTAATGGAGATAACTAAATCATTGTCTTTTCTAGAACGACCTAGCATATCAGCACGAATCCCTTCACCAAAACAGATCGTATCAACATCAGTTTTTATTCTACTCCAAAAACCGGTGTACCCTAGCTTGCCTTGGTTATTTATTGTGTCGTGACCGTCGCCTAAATTAAACAAGTAAGTATCGTTTCCAGCTCCGCCTGATAACAGGTCATTACCTTTACCACCTGTTAAAATATCATTGCCATCACCACCCGACAAAGTATCATTACCATCACCGCCTGTTAAGATATCATTGCCTTTACTTCCTAAAATGATATCGTCACTATCTGTACCGGTCATTACTAAGCCGTTGTTTAATACCTCATCCCACGTTAATTTGGTGCCATCGGCAAATATAAACTCCTCAATAACGTTATAGCTATTAATGTCTGCGGTTGCTGATGTTGCATTGTAAAAAACATTCTTTAAAGTTATGCTGCTATTACCACCAATTAAGGTCGCTTTTATATCAGCCCCTTGGCGTGAAAATATAACGTCATTTGGCGTAATACCATCGATAAACTCTAGCTTATCTTTACCACCTAATTCTGTCACTTGGTCATGACCACTATTACGGCCAAATTGGTAAATATCATTGTAATTTGAGCTTAATAAGGTTTCATCTTTTGCTGTGCCCGATGTCACAATTGGATTATTATTATACCAATCTTTAATATTAAGTTGGGAACCATCTGTAAATTCAAAAAAATCAACCCTAGCGGCTAATTGCGTATCACCTGTTGAGAACCAATTCTTTATGGTAATTGAATTTTGGCTATTAATGGAGATAACTAAATCATTGTCTTTTCTAGAACGACCTAGCATATCAGCACGAATCCCTTCACCAAAACGGATCGTATCAACATCAGTTTTTATTCTACTCCAAAAACCGGTGTACCCTAGCTTGCCTTGGTTATTTATTGTGTCGTGACCGTCGCCTAAATTAAACAAGTAAGTATCGTTTCCGGCTCCTCCCGATAACAGGTCATTACCTTTACCACCTGTTAAAATATCATTGCCATCACCACCCGACAAAGTATCATCACCATCACCGCCTGTTAAGATATCATTGCCTTTACTGCCTAAAATGATATCGTCACTATCTGTACCGGTCATTACTAAGCCGTTGTTTAATACCTCATCCCACGTTAATTTGGTGCCATCGGCAAATATAAACTCCTCAATAACGTTATAGCTATTAATGTCTGCGGTTGCTGATGTTGCATTGTAAAAGACATTCTTAAAGGTGATGCTACTTTTGCCGTCAATTAAGGTTGCGGTTATATCTGCCCCTTGGCGTGAAAATCGAATATCTTCAGCTTTAATGTTATTCATAAATAACAGTTTATCAATTCCAGATGTGTCAGTAATCGACTCATGACCTGATAAGCCAAATACATAAAAATTATTACCGGTTAATGTATTTTCACCCAATTTATTTTTAATTGACTGATAATACTCATCAGAACTATTGTATGTTAAATAGCCATCAATAACTTCTTTCAATAAAAGTTTTTGTGCTGGATCAGTTATCTGATTAAGATGACGCTCTAATCCTGAAAAATCAATCACGGCATTTCCATTATTTATATCTATTTTTAATAATTTAAACGCCTCTTTAAATTCGGTTTGTGCTAAAAGACTAGCGGTAACATAATGTTTGAATTTATTATATTCACCCATTAATAAATTAGCACCAAAAGTACCTGCAGGAGGAGCATTATTACCATAATAAATATTAGTATATTTTTCTCCTGTAATGATTTCTAATACAGTTAATTTTCTAGCGTCTATATTACCTCGACTATTTGGGTCAACCTGATCCACATTGGCCCAACTAAAAATAATATCGTCAATAACTTGTAGAATGTCAGTTGTTATAGGATTAGCGATAAATTTATCGAGTAAATTTCTTAGCTCTGTATTTTGACTTAATGCAATAGATAAGTTAACAAGATTACCAAATCCTCGTACTGAAGGGTATTTTCTTACCTCGTCAATATAGTGTTTTTCGCCAGTATAAATAGTATTTGCTTGATCTGTTGCAAACCAAACATCGGTGGATTTTCCTTTGCTACCATCGGTGTAGGTGATTTCACCGGTTAAGCGATGTTCATTTCCGTTACTATCCACATAATCTGATTTTGAATACTTTGTACTAATCGATGAAACTCCCGCTTGTTCTAAGCTAATTAGTTCATTTTCATCGGTAAGACCATTGCTATTTTTATCTTGCCATATTTTTAATTTTTGCCAGACGCTATCTTTAGCATCAATAACACCATCACCATTTTCATCATATTGAGCTAATGCTTGGTAACCATTTTTAGCTGTTTTGCCATTTTGTAGCAATGAACTTTCACCAAACAGTTCTCTTCCATCATCAATAACACCATTATCATTTAAATCTATCACCAACAATCCATCATCGGCACCAACCCATCCTGTATTTTCGGCAAATTGGTTGGCATTTAAATCAAAATGAATATTTTTATCTTTACTAATTGTTTCAACGCCATCACGATCAAGATCGATAATAATAGGAGACCATGCTCGTTTCGCCGCTTCGGGAATAGAAGGAAATAACGCTGCAATAGGCCCCATAATAGCATTTCCAGCATCATTAAGTAGACCATTTAACTTATCCCAAAGATCAATTAGTCCATTTTGATCATTATCTCGGAATAAATCAGCAAACTTATCTACCATCGCATCCGAAAGCAAACCAGCCACAACAGCAGCACCTAAGCCGATACCGATAACGGCTAAAGCTGGTGCTCCGGCTGTAGCCGCTAATCCTGCAGCAACGGTTCCTGCCAATGCCCCTAATATATTGCCACTAATTTCTTTAACGCCAAACTCAAGTAAAATCCCTCTTGCCTCGTTAACATCGCCTCGATCAAGTGCAGCCTGAGCTTCTGCCGATGCAAAGCCAAATCCGATCCCGGTCATAATATAACCCAAAATAGGCAAGCGTTTTGCGATTTTTTCGCCTGCTGACGCTAGATATTTAGAAGTTTGATTAACACTTTTTCGCATTTCTGGCGATAAATTATTGTAAGTATCTTTAAGATTGTTAAGATACTCACTATTAAACTTTCCGTCAGGTTCATAAAGCTTTAACCAAGATTTAACATTATCTGGCGCTAACTTAGTGCCTGCGGCATCTAAACCGGCAATATTTTTAATATGCTCAAAAGCACGCCCCATTCCCTCGGTTTGTTCGATAGATCTTAATACCGATGTTGGAATACCATTGACTGATGTCACTTTGGGATTATTTAATAATGCCGGTAATTCTGTGGCAGCAAAAACCCGCCCCGAGTCCATTCCAAACCCACCAAGTACACGAACATCACCCACTGCACCATCAACAAAACGTTTAGAAATAGCATCCCATGCGCCATTAGGTTGACGGCTGCCATTGCTGTTTGAGCCAAAAAGGAATTCATATGCTTGGCTAGATAACTGACTACCTTCACCTTTACCAAAGATCTGCTTTAACTTGCGATTTAAAGGCGAATCCTTTGTCAAAGCATCAGCTAAAAATTTAGATGCCTCGGTATTATCGATCAGGCGAAGAGAAGAGTTATTTTTTAATTGGTCGATAATTTCTGATGTATGTACGCCAGAATCTAACCATCCTGAATAGAGAATGGTTGTGTTGCCATGGGTATTTATATCTAATTGCTGTATTAAATCACGTAATCCATCGGCATCCTTGATCTTAAATAATCGTTTTTCCGCTTCCTCTTTAGTCAATCCCACCATATTGGTCTATTCCTCCAGTATAATAATTGATTATAGCGTTAGCTTACAAAATACTAAAAATTACATCTAATCAGTGCTTCATCATTAGCTTCTAAATTTCTAATTCCATTACATTTATAGACAGTTAATGCCTCTTTTAAAATGGTTAATAAATCCGCCTTCGACATAGTCGATAAACAACTTGGATTCATTGACACAATATTCCAAGCAATTTTTACAGGAAAGGAGTTAGCATATTCCAAACCGATCGCTTCCAAATCGCTAGATTTCCAACGGCCAGCTTCCAAAATAAGCTCAATATTCTGGCCATTAACATGCAGGATATATACCTCCTTATTAGTTGCTGCGGGTAAACCAGACGGAGTATCATAATTCAGCACATAGTCACAGTTAAATAACCAATACCCTCGTTCCTTATCCACACACCAAGCGTGTTGATGAACATCAAAACTCTTCAATAGTTCAGGCATTTTGGTACCAAAGCGGCGGTACTTATTCCATAAATTATCTAAATCATATTTTTTAGCATCTTCTTCCGACACATAGGCATTGACAAATGACATCAGTCACTCCTTAATTAAATTGTGTTAAATAAATTTGGGTTCTGTTATATAAAATATAAATGCAGATAAACAGAATTATAAATAAGATAGTTGGTTTGTAAATAACCCAAAACAGATTATAAGTATTCATTATCAGGAGACAAACTGATTAAATTATCATTATAATTTGTTTAATAATTGATCGGTAACAATATTGAAATACGATTGAAAGTTATGCTGATATTTTGAAGGGAGCAGTAAATTGAAATTTAGCAGATTAAAATTTAGTAAATGTGAATTTAGAGCATTTTAGAGGATGGTTGTTTTGCCATGGGTATTTATATCTAATTGCTGTATTAAATCACGTAATCCATCGGCATCCTTGACCTTAAATAATCGTTTTTCCGCTTCCTCTTTAGTCAATCCCACCATATTGGTCTATTCCTCCAGT
>NZ_LZHB01000067.1:0-521 GCF_001690345.1 Gilliamella sp. Gris3-2 | reverse complement strand
TATAACGATGCCGATTTGCTTTTAGGATAGCGATTTTCGTCCTATTATCAGTGCTGCTTGCTTTAAAATATCGTTTTCCATACGGAGTTGTTTAAGCTCTTTACGCAATGCGATTAACTCTTGTTCTTGTGGACTGCGATTATCTTTTGTTTTAAATGAGCCACTTTGGCTTGATTGCGTTATCCAACGGTCCAATGCTGATGGTGTCAAATCATATTCGGCAACGATTTCACTACGTGATTTACCATGTCGATAAAGACTGACCATTTGCTGTTTAAAATCATCTGTGAATGTTCGTCTTTTGCGTTTAATCTTATTCATATTTGTTCCTTTTTTAGTTGGGATAAGTTTACCTTACCCCTTAAAAAAGTTGTATGAATTAGTGTAGCCGATCCAATTCTCTATGATAAAAGAAAAGGGGATTTAATTATGAAAAAAATGACTGAACATCAAATCGTCGCTATTTTAAAAGAAGCTGAAGCGGGTATTCCGGTTAAAGAACTGTGCCGTAAATATGGCAT
>NZ_LZHB01000066.1:0-56686 GCF_001690345.1 Gilliamella sp. Gris3-2 | reverse complement strand
GATACTAATGAACCGAGAGTCTTAACCTTACAACTCGGAGTTGTTTTGGGTTACGCAGAAGTTATTACTAGATGAGAAAATCATCGAAAAGAGAATAGAGATTGAAAAAACAGTTTGTTCCGAATTGAGTGATTGTTGTTGATATGAGATAATGGACAGCAATTAAGAAAGAGAGTACAGGATATGTCTGGCGGTAATAGCGCGGTGGTCCCACCTGACCCCATGCCGAACTCAGAAGTGAAACGCCGTAGTGCCGATGGTAGTGTGGGTATTACCCATGTGAGAGTAGGGTGCCGCCAGACTTTTAAATATATAGCCCAGCAGTCATGCTGGGCTTTTTGCTTTCTACACAAAACTTATTTGTAGTGTATTTCTAGTTTATTCGATGTTTATTATACGTTTTAACAATAGGTGTTCTCACTGATGGTATTGGTCGTAATTTATAAAGATAGGTTATGATAATGAATGAAGAATAGGAACCTATATTTCAAATAGAGTTAATGGATATCATTAACAGTCTAAATATCAAAAAATTGCATGTTGGCTCATCTGATTCACTTATTTATGAAATAATGGGAGAGCCAGAATTAGCTGTCAAAAGACTGAATAGAAAATCAAAAATATTTAGTCATCTATATGGCAATGTCAATATTCTCTCTGAAAATAACATGGTAATAAGTATAAATATTGATATGCATTGTTTTAGAAAAAAAATGGTAGTTCTTGGTAGAATAAATAGCTGGAAACTTGATACTTGGTTAGAGTTATCAAAAATAAAAGATTGGCGTGTAAATAAATTTTGTGATGTGGTTCGACTTGAAGGAAAAGGAATAGTTATTTGTTTATTACCGAATGGAGAAGTAGGGATGATTTCTCTTTGTTGAATGGTTTTTAATCACTGATGTTGAGTAGTAATTTGTGAAAATACTGTAATGAATATTGGAGTTTGTCGAGGTAAATGTGTACAGATCATGTGAAAATTATCGCTTGCTGAGTGGAGTAACTTCGACGGGAGACCAAATTGACTGTTTCCATTGTATGAAGTTATTAGTTAGAATTTCTTTTATGTAATTTTCAAATTTAGAATTAAAGTATTTATCAGATATTATTGTTATTTTAAGAGTATAATGTTCATCACATAATAATTCACTAAGCCTATCAATTTTGTCGATAACAGCAATACTAAAATTATCCAATTCCGCTCTGGCAATATAACGACCTTTTTCATCTTTACAGGATAATTTACATTTAAATGCCAATTCTATCTTAGCCAGCATTTCTTCAAATGAATTATTGCTATCAGTTAATACAAAAGTTAACCATCTTTCATTTATTTTCATAACTCTATTATCCTAGAAAAATTTAATCCTGAAATATTAAAAAACAAATATTATTTACATAAAATGTAGAAATTGTTTACGTGTTATCCGCAGTAATTTGTAATGAATATGCATAAAAAAACAAAATTAGCGTCTTATTATAAACAATAGATATGATGTTTATATCATAAAGAAGAAATAACTGCCACTGATTTGATTAAACGCTTATCGCTTGCTGAGTGGAGTAACGTCAAAAGGAGACCAAACTGACTGTTCCCATTGTATGAAGTTATTAGTTAGAATTTCTTTTATGTAATTTTCAAATTTAGAATTAAAGTATTTATCAGATATTATTGTTATTTTAAGAGTATAATGTTCATCACATAATAATTGACTAAGCCTATCAATTTTGTCGATAACAGCAATACTAAAATTATCCAATTCCGCTCTGGCAATATAACGACCTTTTTCATCTTTACAGGATAATTTACATTTAAATGCCAATTCTATCTTAGCCAGCATTTCTTCAAATGAATTATTGCTATCAGTTAATACAAAAGTTAACCATCTTTCATTTATTTTCATAACTCTATTATCCTAGAAAAATTTAATCCTGAAATATTAAAAAACAAATATTATTTACATAAAATGTAGAAATTGTTTACGTGTTATCCGCAGTAATTTGTAATGAATATGCATAAAAAAACAAAATTAGCGTCTTATTATAAACAATAGATATGATGTTTATATCATAAAGAAGAAATAACTGCCACTGATTTGATTAAACGCTTATCGCTTGCTGAGTGGAGTAACGTCAAAAGGAGACCAAACTGACTGTTCCCATTGTATGAAGTTATTAGTTAGAATTTCTTTTATGTAATTTTCAAATTTAGAATTAAAGTATTTATCAGATATTATTGTTATTTTAAGAGTATAATGTTCATCACATAATAATTGACTAAGCCTATCAATTTTGTCGATAACAGCAATACTAAAATTATCCAATTCCGCTCTGGCAATATAACGACCTTTTTCATCTTTACAGGATAATTTACATTTAAATGCCAATTCTATCTTAGCCAGCATTTCTTCAAATGAATTATTATTATCAATTAATACAAAAGTTAACCATCTTTCATTTATTTTCATAACTCTATTATCCTAGAAAAATTTAATCCTGAAATATTAAAAAACAAATATTATTTACATAAAATGTAGAAATTGTTTACGTGTTATCCGAAGTAATTTGCAATGAATATGCATAAAAAAACAAAATTAGCGTCTTATTATAAACAATAGATATGACGTTTATATCATAAAGAAAAAATAACTGCCACTGATTTGATTAAACGCTTTATGGTCAGTTATCCGACTATTTATAACTAGCCTAAGAAAGCCTGATTGAAGCTTTTTATTTCTTTAATCTGTAAGAATGAATGTTCTTAAACCATTATTTATAGCTAGTCAAAGTTGAAAAATCCATCAAAACTAAATTAAGTCAGCAAGCTAAATGCTATAACAAAACCTATTAGGGGATAAACTTATAGGTTATTCTTTACAAGAATAAAACCGATTTGTGTTCCTTTTCCTTGTTCGGTAACAAATGCGCCAACTGCGCAAATCAGTTGTTCGTTGTAGTAAATTAGAGGGATTCGAGTTCGCATCCATGGTGGAATATTATGCTCTTGCCATAGTTTTTTTATTGATCGTGAACCATGGCGATTAACAATTTGAAATTTTCCTTGAGCATGGAATCTAACGGTGATTTTTTCATCTGCTTGTGGTAAGCGGCAACATAAATCAGTTTGATAATTAATTTGTAATTCACCAACATTATCTGGAAGTGTTAATGGCAACGTTAAATCCCAGTTTAGGATTTGCCGTTCAATATCTTGATGTAATGCTAACAAATAAAGATGATTTTGATAACGGCGAACTTGTTGGTTATTAAAGATAAATTTCGGATTGGCATCTTCTTTTGCTAATGCAACGGTTTGCCAAATTAATGTTATTTGTTGGCGTGTTGGCATATTAATATGATTGTGTTTAAACCACATGCGTAAAATTGCATTTCGTTTATACTCGGAATAGTCCATTAATGGTGCAATAGCCAGTTGATTTTGTTCGGTGATAACTTGCTTAAACTCTACCAATAATAACTCATTAATTAACGTTTCTTGTTGTTGACATAATTCCGCACTGCGTGCAACCATTTGCGAAAAATGTGGCCAGCGTTGATTAAGAATTGGTAAGACTTTTAAGCGTAAAAAATTACGGTCGTAGTGATCATCTTGGTTGCTTTCATCTTCTATCCAATTGAGTTGATGTTTATTCGCATAGGTTTCAATTTGTGATCGTGATATTGTTAATAAAGGTCGAAGATGTTGTTGATTTTCCCTTGGCATTGCGGACAATCCCGCAGGTCCACTACCACGTTTCAATGCCAAGAAGAAAGTTTCACATTGATCATCAAGATGTTGAGCTGTACATAACGTTTCATCATCTTTTAGATGGTGATATATAGCTTGGTAACGTGCATTTCTAGCTTGCTCTTCAATATTACCCGCTATGGGATCAAGTCTGACTTTTTCAATAATTATTGGAACTTGCCATGTTTGGCATTGTTGCCTGCAATGCGTTGCCCAGTTGTCAGCATTGCTACTCAAACCATGATGAATATAGATCGCTCTTAGTTCTAAATTTGGTAACAATTGTTTTTTAAGCTTAACAAGCACATGCATTAATACCGTTGAGTCAACACCACCACTATATGCAACCAGTAGCGCTTTGTGGTGTTTTATATTATGAAAAACTGTTTGTTTTATTATTTCGTCACACGTGATTTGGCTATGATTATTCATCTTCTACTTAATTATGCTAAACTAAACATTCGTAATGCATTGGCTTTATATAGATTTATTTTTTATAGCTTGATTCTGTCTAAACCAGTAGCAAGATCGGCAATTAAATCATCGGGATCTTCAAGCCCTATATGAAGACGAATTAAAGTTCCTTTAAAATCAATACCAGATACAGGTCTAATTTTTGCTAGTTCTTCGGGTTGATTAGCTAAAATTAATGATTCAAAACCACCCCATGAATAAGCCATTGAGAAATAAGTTAAGTTGTCAATAAAATCAGATAATTGCTCGTCAGTTAATCGATCTTTGAGTACAAAAGAAAATAATCCACTTGCACCTGAAAAATCACGTTTAAAAAATTCATGCCCCTTACAACTTTCTAATGCTGGGTGATTGACGGTAGCAACTTTAGGATGGTGAGCTAACCATTTTGCTACTTTTATGCCATTTTCGTGGTGTTGCTTTAATCGTATTGCTAATGTTCGCAATCCTCGTGCGGCTATATAAGCGGTATCAGCATCGCACATTTGTCCCATTAAGTAAGAACGTTCGCGTAATTTTTCCCAACAACGCTGGTTAGCAACAGCGGTGCCTATCATGGCATCAGAATGACCGATTAGGTATTTAGTGCCTGCTTGTATTGAGATATCAATATCATGATCTAATGCTTTAAATAATACGCCGGCGCTCCATGTATTATCGATCATAATAATAATTTCTGGATTGACGCTGCGAATTGCTTTAACCATTGAAGGAATATCATGAATTTCCATCGTAATGGAACTTGGTGATTCTAAAAATACGACTTTGGTATTAGGTTTAATTTGATTTGTAATATTGTGACCCACTAATGGCGTAAAGTAATCTGTTTCAACACCAAAATTTTTTAAAATTTGCTGACAAAATTCTTGAGTAGGTTCGTAAGCGGCTTCAGACACTAATATATGATCGCCAGCTTGAACAAAAGCTAAAATAGCATTAGCGACGGCAGCTGCGCCACAAGGGTATAGATAGCAACCAGCTCCACCTTCGATTTCAACCATCGCATCTTGTAGCGCAAAATGAGTTAATGTACCACGGCGTCCATAAAATAATGCACCATTAGCACGGTTTTTGGTTGCTTCTTTTTTTGTTTCAATTGAATCAAAAACCAATGATGATGCACGTTGAATAACCGAATTAACAGCGCCTTGTGTATAACGCTTTTTACGTCCTGCATGAACTAATTTTGTTGGTAATGACATAATGATACACCCTTGCTACTATTTATTAAGGTTGATATTTTTATTAATTTTGATAACAGTTAGCATAGCATGCTGTTAGAATAGTAAAAAATAAATTTTATTAATATTTTCTTGCCAATTATGCTAATTGTTCAACTTGCTTGTCTTAAGGATGCTGAAATTGATTTTTCACTGTTGCCTCAAACGCTTCTTTATGAAGCGAATAATTTAAGTGGCCAACGTAAAAAACAGTTTTTAGTTTGCCGATCAATTTTGGCTCATTTGCTTAAACAATACTGTGATATTTCGATGTTACCTGTTATTAAGGTTGGAGATAATGGTCGTCCCTCTTTTTTAGAGCCACACTTACCAGATTTTAATATTAGTCATAGCCAAGATTGGGTAGCAGTTGCGATTTCGTTAGTAGGTAAGGTTGGTTTAGATATCGAAGTAGTACGTCCACGAAAAAATTATTTGAAAGTAGCTAAAAATTTTTTTGCTGATGACGAATATCAATGGATGACTAAACAAGATGATACATTAAGAGCCTTTTGGCAACTATGGACATTAAAAGAGTCTGCATTAAAGCTTTATGCTAAAGGTGTTTGGCAAATAAAATCGGTTAACGTCGATTTAAAACAGCAGATGATTATGGCACCTTTTGCACAAGAATTTTATTATCAATATCGTCAAGTGGATAATGTTCATCTGTCGGTGAACAGCAATCAACCGATCTCTAAATTAATTTTGTTGTCTTAATACAATGTTTTTCCATTATTTATTATGGTGCGATAATGGCTTGTTATTTATTAAACCAGATAGATATCTTGAATTCTTTTTCTATTAGTTTCGTTTAATTGATATTCCTGTGATAACCAATTGTCAATTGTACCGTGACGCGTTTTAATTGCATTCAGTGCCGCAGTTAGATACTCTTTTTTGGCGGCAAAAATTAATTTGCGTTTTTCAAACTCATCAGGCGTCATTTTATGTTGATATTGGCTTAATAGATTTTCACGATAATCTGACAATAGCTGTTCTGTTAGTAAATAATCTTGCATGACAGTTTCTTCACTAACACCCAAAGCAAACAATGTTAATGCAACGCCAACACCTGTACGATCTTTACCAACAGCACAATGTTGTACCAATGGTCTACCTTGTGAGTTTAGTAGGATTGAGGAAAGTTTTTGATATGCTGCGTTATTAAATGGTAGTAGCTGGTAAAGCTTAATCATAAAATCAAATGGAGCATTTTTTTTAAGTGTTTGGTGAGCATTACCTAAATCACTTGTTAAACTTGCGGTGATCGTATTGCTCAACGGATTAGCTGGTACATTAATATAATGAGTATTTTGCCATAATTTATCTGGATTTCGCTCAATTTCATCAGGATCGCGATAGTCTAAAACGTAGTGCAGATTTAGCTGATTAGCTAAAAAAGATTGCTCTTGTTGTGTAATAAGCGAGAATGCGCCTGAGCGGTATAGTAGGCCCGATCGAATTTGACGTCCATCAATTGTTTTGATTCCACCTAAATCACGAAAATTAATCCCATTTTTTATTGGTACAACTGATGCCATAACCCGTCCCTATTTATTTTTAACTTTACTTGCTATATTAACATGTTTCTGATTAGAATTAACTCATTGTTATGTTGTTTATCAATTTTTTGAGGTTTTTACTATGTCGATGTTATCTGTTTTACTAACTGATAAACCTGCACCAAAACAGTGGGGAAAAGATGCATTACTGAGTTTTTCTAACGAGGCGATTACTATTCACTATAAACCAGAACATCGCTTAGAGGCGATTCAACGTGCAGGTCGCAAGTTAGATAACCAAGGAATAAATTCGGTTAAACTAAGTGGTGAAAATTGGGATCTCGAAGCTTGTTGGCATTTTTGGTTAGGCTATCGTAATGCCAAAAAAAGTACAAAAGTAACTTGGTCAGAACTCAACACCAAAGACAAACAAGAATTGAAACATCGTATAGAAATTATTGATTGGTGTCGGGATATTATTAATGAACAAGCCGAAACATTAAGTCCTGTTGAGTTAGCCACACGAGCAGCTAAGTTAATTAGCACTTACTCATCTGCTGTGACTTACAACATCATTTCAGATGAAGCTTTAAGAGAGCAAGGTTATATGGGCATTTATACGGTTGGAAAAGGTTCGGATCGGCCAGCGGCTTTGCTTGAACTAGATTATAACCCAACCCAAAACCCTAATTCACCGATAACAGCCTGTTTAGTTGGTAAAGGTATTACCTTTGATTCAGGAGGATATAGTTTAAAACCAAGTAATTTTATGGAGTCAATGCGCTCAGATATGGGGGGGGCTGCGTTAGTAACAAGTGCATTAGCATTAGCCATTGCGCGAGGTTTAAATCAACGTATTAAACTTTATCTATGTTGCGCGGATAATTTAGTCAGTGGCAATGCGTTTAAATTAGGCGATATTATTCGTTACCGTAACGGTAAAACGGTTGAAGTTGATAACACTGATGCAGAAGGGCGACTAGTTTTGGCTGATGGTTTAATTTGTGCTGATAATGACCAGCCTCATTATATTATTGATTGTGCAACACTGACTGGAGCGGCTAAGATTGCGGTGGGGAATGATTATCAGTCATTACTTTCGTTTGATGATAAATTTGCTAGCCAATTGTTAGCTAGTAGCGATATTGAGCATGAAGCTTTTTGGCGATTACCATTAGCCGACTTTCATCGTTCGCAATTCCCATCATCATTTGCTGATATAGCAAATTCAGGTATACCTAATACTGCTGGGGCAAGTACTGCTGCGGCTTTCTTATCGCATTTTATTAAAAATTATCAAAAAAATTGGCTACATATTGATTGTTCTGCAACATTCCGTAAAAGCGCCACAGCTCTATGGGCAACAGGGGCAACAGGTATTGGTGTGAGGACAATTGCTAATTTACTTAGTCAGCTTAAATAAACAAAAAACCACTTTTAAAAAGTGGTTTTAAAGTGGTTTTTGTTAACAAAGTGCAATTTTAATCATTTTTAATAACAATTGCTTTTTTGATATAAATAGGCTCAACTGGCACATTTTGATGTGGTCCCACGCGTTTAGTTGGGACACTAACAATTTTATCAACTATATCCATCCCTTTAGTTACTTTACCAAATACAGCATAACCATATTGTTCTGGTGATTTGTAATTAAGGAAATCATTGTTTACTACGTTGATAAAAAATTGACTGGTTGCGCTGTTTATTTCACTCGTTCTTGCCATTGCAATGGTGCCACGATCATTTTTTAAACCATTGTCTGCTTCATTTTTAATTGGTGGATTATTCTCTTTAAATTTTAGTTGATCATCAGCGCCACCACCTTGAATCATAAATCCAGGAATTACACGGTGGAAAGTTAAATTTTCATAAAAACCACTATTAACATAATCAAGAAAGTTTTTAGTGGTAATTGGCGCATGTTCGCTGTCTAGTTCAATCTCAATATCGCCCATACTGGTTTGTAATAAGACTTGAGGAGTAGCTAAGGCGACAGTTGAAAAAATTGTTAGCAGTAATGTTAAAATTAATAGTTTGATTTTTCTCATATAATAAAACCTCTTTCCATTTGAATTGGCTGATTATACCGAATATTAAGCTAATTTAAATAACAATTATGCAAAATCGGATAATTTTTTGTGCTGTATATCGTATAACGATTTAATTATATTTAATTAAAAAATTGATTGGTCTATTTTATTGATGTTAACCTGATTTTAAACATTAATAAGATAAGGAGTTATAAAAAATGTTTTTTATAACTCCCTTTTTTATACTAACCGTTTTTATACTGAAACATAGTGTAACCTGAAACTTTTTTACAAAAAAACTGTTAAATTTTATGCGATGTATTTTGTGTGATATGCCTTTATTTCTATCTCATCATGGCATTTGTAGCCAATGTGTTCAAAATATACCTAAATTTAATAAAGTCTGCCATCAATGCTGTTTACCACATTCTTTATCGACTGATATATGTTATCGGTGTCGTGCAAAGAAACCTTATTGGGATGAACTTATTGCTGTTTCTGAGTATGTTAATCCTTTAAAAAAATTGATTCATCATCTAAAGTTCTACAACAAAATTGAATTGAGTACTGCATTGGCAAGATTGATGTTTTTGGCTTGGTATCAACGGCGAGAAATCGATGCGTTAATTAAGCCCGATTTGGTCACTTGTGTGCCATTGCATCATTTTCGTTATTGGTCTCGTGGTTTTAATCAAGCTGAGTTATTGGCAAAACCGATTGCAAGATGGTTAGATTGTGAATTTTATCCTTATTTACTATCTCGAACGTCAAATGTACAAGATCAAAAAAAACTATCTCTTACAGAGCGAATCACTAATGTTGAAAAGCTTTTTACATGCCATCAAAATCTTTCACATAAATCAGTAATGCTTATTGATGATATCGTTACAACAGGTAATACGATTAATGCAATTAGTCAGCAACTAAAAAATTGTGGAGCAACGAGTGTTTATGTTGTTTGTTTATGCCGTACAGTATTGTAAAATCCTAAACAACCCCTATAATAACCAAGAGAGTTAGTCAACTATTATTATTAATATATTATAAATGATGTTAGGTTTGTTTATTACCTAACTACATTAAAGTGAGGGATTATGTCTATTATCACTATTTCTGAATCAGCTCAACAGCACTTTAAAAAATTGCTTGCTAATCAACCTGATGGAACACAAATTCGAGTATTTGTTATTAACCCTGGTACTCCAAGTGCTGAATGCGGTGTTTCGTATTGCCCTGCTGATACTATAGAAGATAGCGATATAGAAGAACGGTATGCTGATTTTTCAGTTTATATTGATGAAATTAGTGCGCCATTTTTAGAAGAAGCTGTCATTGATTATGTGACTGATGAATTAGGTTCGCAGTTAACATTAAAAGCACCAAATTCAAAAATGAAAAAAGTAGCTGATGATGCACCTCTTATTGAGCGTGTTAATTACGCAATTCAAGCACAGGTCAATCCGCAATTAGCTAGCCATGGTGGCCATGTTAGTTTAGTGGAGTTGACCGAAGATAATTATGTTGTTTTACAATTTGGTGGGGGGTGTAATGGTTGCTCAATGGTTGATTATACTTTGAAAGAAGGTATTGAGAAACAATTAATGGCAGAGTTTCCTGAACTCGCTGGTGTAAAAGATATTACTGAACACCAAGCTGGAGCTCATTCTTTTTGCTAATAATGGCAGAAAATAATTTTTATTTAAATCTTGCTTATTGCTGGGATTGAGTCATAATCGGATAACGTTTGCCATTTGACATTCTGATGGGGTTTTATGAATCAAGTTAGTATTATTTCAGATCTTATCGTTTGGATTGAAAAAAATTTGGAACAACCATTATCTATTGATCATGTTGCACAAAAATCAGGTTATTCAAAGTGGCATTTACAACGTATGTTTAAAGAGGTAACTGGTCAAGTTCTTGGTACTTATATTCGACATCGTCGTTTAACTTATGCTGCGCTTGCTTTACGCATGACAAGTAAGCCTATTTTAGATATTGCGATGCAATATCGTTTTGATTCTCAACAAACATTTACTCGTTCTTTTAAAAAACAATTCAATGAAACTCCAGCAAGTTACCGACGAGGAGATATTTGGGATCCTACAGGATTAACTCCTGCTATTGAGCTTAATAAAAACCGGTTTTCATTGCCTGAGCCAAAATTTGTTAATATGCCTCAAAAAACGTTTTGGGGTATCACCTTTAAAAATAATTGCAATTTGAGTCAATTATTAGATGAAGAAAATAAACTAAGATCACAATTTTTTCATAATTATATATCTCGCTGTGGCAATACATGTGAAAACTTGCCAGATAAAATTTATGCTTTTAGCCGTATATTGAAAAGCAAAGATAATGCTAATGAACAAGAGCTTTTTTATACAATTGCTTTAGATCAGAATAATAATTTAGAGCATATTGAGCAGATAGTTAATGAAGGAGGATTGTATCTTTGCTTTAGATATATTGGTTCTCCTGATGAGTTTGGCGATTTTATTTCACAAGTGCATTTAGCTGCTATGCCAGCATTAAAGGTACGCTTACGTTGCTCTAGTTGTGTAATTGAGATTCATCATAATCTTTGCGATGACTCTGTTGAATCGTTTAAGGATATTAAGCATATGGAGTGTGATTATTGTGTGCCGGTTGTTGCTGATAGTGAAGTCAATATCCAATCAAGTTTATAGTTATAATATGATATAAAAATCTGCTATTAGATATTGACTGAATTATTTAGTTATCTGAGTTTAATAAAATCTTTTCTAACCACTTTTTAAATTCTGGAGTTGTTTCTTTTAGGCTATTAGAGCCTCTTGTTACAGTTGCAATACCAATTTTTAGTTGCTCTTTAAGTTGGCGTTGATTGATTGAACCATCAAGTAATGAATGTACGATTTTAACTCGAGTAATTAAAGCATCTCGCTCATCGGCTGTCATTAGTAATTTTAATATATCCAGTGAATAACCATCGTTAAATGCTTGGTGTAATAATTCAACTGTTTGTTTCCATTCGTTAGTTTTCATTATAATCACCATTAATATTGTTTATTAAATTCATTTGAGCTAAGAAAATTGACATTTTTTTGCCCTAAGATTACTTGATAAATATAATCATATACCAATACGTTTTTGACGTAATTACGTGTTTCAGTAAACGGTATACTATCGATAAATGCTACTGCATCAAGTTTTCCGTTACTCTTTTTTAGCCAGCGCTTAACATTATTTGGACCAGCATTATAAGCGGCTGAAGATAATATACGATTTTTATCATTTTGTAGATAAGCAGTGTTTAAATAGGTAGTGCCTAACTGTATATTTGTTTGAGGATCAAACAATTGTGCTGATGAAATATAAGTTAATGAATTAACTTTTTTAGCTGTCTCTTTTGCTGTAGCTGGCATTAGTTGCATTAATCCACTGGCGCCGACAGGTGATTTGACAGTAGTATCAAGTGCACTTTCTTGGCGAGAAATAGCTAAAGCATAAGATAAACCAATAGCTTTATCTTTTAATGCATTGTTATATAAATCTTTGTACATAATAGGCAAACGCTCTGTCCAGTTATTCCAGAGTTTGCCTGCAATGGTTGCTTGAATACTAAGATCCCCCCACCCTTTTTGTAAGGCATATTGAGATAATGCTAAATATTCATTCTTATTTTTTTGATTATTTAACATATATCGCCATTCGTAGCTTGATTCTGAAAGCATTCCTAAATAACGTAATTCGTTAATTCTTTTTACATAGGGTTGATTGTCGTATTTGCTTTTTAAGGTTGATATTTCTGATGGTGTAATCTTTGGTGATTGGTTATTGATCGAATAAGGTTGATTAAGAGTTTGTGCACTTATCATGCCATAAAACCCACGTTTGGTTGTGAGTGTTTGTAAAATTTTGTTAGCTTCACTTTTTTTATTATTATTTAATAAAACTCTAGCTTGCCAATATTGCCAGTCTTCTTTTAATTGATCTTCTGGTGATAGTTGTGCTATCCAATAAGCGATGTCTGTGAAGTTATAGTTATCGATAGCAAGGCGGATACGTTTTTCAACTAATGTTGTATCGTGGTATTTTTCAATATAGCTATCACGCCATTTAATTTGTTCATCTGTTGCAGAATTTTTAAAGTAGCTGTTAGCTAAACTCTTTTGTAATGCTACCTGCTCTGCTTTACTTAAAGTTTGCTGTTTAACTAATTTTGGTAATAATGCTGCAGCTAAATTCATATCAGCTTTTACTAAGCGAGGGAATGATGATAAGACAACTTTTTTAGTGAAAGAGCTAGCTTTAATATTTTTTGAAAAATCTTCTAATTTTTTAGGATTATTAAGAACAGCTAGTAAATTGATTTTTGTTGTTTTGTAGTTGTCATCAAGTAAATTAGCTAGGTGTTTGGCTAATTTTAAATTATTTGCATCAATAGCAAGTTCGATACGTAATAGTATTAAATTAGCTGTCCGTTTACCTGCTTGAGCCCAAGCGTCAAGTAATGGCTCGCATGCAGAAGGAAGTTCTTTGCCTGTCATCCAAAGAGATTCAACAGAGCTAAAAGCAACCTCGTTATTTCCTTGTTGTAGTAATGCATATTGATAACGACAGTTAGAGAGTATGGAGTTATCTTTTGGGAACGAAACGATTGAATTCCAATCTTGACGATTGCTTAATTCGCTTAAATAAGATTGTGTTAATGAAGCTGTTAGCGGAAAATTATTATATTGATTAATAAAATCGCTTACCATTTGTGGTGAAACGATTTTAATATTACTCTGAAAAAACTGTACAGCAGCATAAGGATACAATGGATAATCTTTTATGGTAGAGAGTAATGTTTGCTGTTCTTCAAAGTTAAGTGATTGATAGGAGTTAAGCCATTTTTGATAATTTTCTCGACCTTTTTGATAACTATCTGCATAAATGTTACCTGTGAACAGTAGGTTAATTATCAAAAAATAACGTAATACTAATTTCATCCTTTAACTCCTATGTTAATTTAGTTTATTAGATTAGCATATTAAGCTATGATTCGTCGATAATGAACTGCGGTTTAATTCCTACTAAAACACTCAACTAAATACTTGACTAAATCGAAAGGATATATACAATATGCATACACACATATAAAGGAATGCTCAATGAAACTGACATCAAAAGGGCGATACGCGGTGACAGCAATGCTTGATGTTGCTTTACATGCAGATTCAGGACCGGTATCACTAGCTGATATTTCAGAACGTCAAGAAATTTCACTTTCTTATCTTGAACAATTGTTTGCTCGATTACGAAAAAATGGTTTGGTGCGCAGTGTTAGAGGCCCTGGTGGCGGTTATATACTGAGTCGTTCTATGGATCAAATTGCTATTAGTTCAATTGTTAAAGCTGTCGATGAAACAGTGCATGCGACAAAATGTCACGGGCAAGATGGATGTCAAGGCGGTGTTAGATGTTTAACCCATACACTGTGGAATGATTTAAGTGAACGAATTGAGGACTTTTTAACTAGCATTACATTGAGTGAATTGGTCAATAATAAAGAAGTTAAAGCTGTTGCTAGCCGACAAAGTAATATACAACACGTTCAAATTAATTAATAAAAATAGAATACAGAATTTTTCATTGGGAGTAATTAATGAAACTACCTATTTATATGGATTATGCAGCGACAACGCCTGTAGATCCTAGAGTTGCTGAAAAAATGATGCAGTATTTAACGCCAGACGGTATATTCGGTAACCCAGCATCTCGTTCCCACAAATTTGGCTGGCAAGCTGAAGAAGCCGTTGATATTGCCCGTAATCAAATTGCCGATCTTATTGGTGCTGATTCACGCGAAATTGTCTTTACGTCAGGGGCAACTGAAGCTGATAATTTAGCAATTAAAGGTGCCGCTCATTTTAATCAAGCCAAAGGTAAGCACATTATTACTTGTAAAACTGAGCACAAGGCTGTGCTTGATACTTGTCGCCAACTTGAGCGAGAAGGTTATGAAGTAACTTATTTAACGCCAGAATCCGATGGGCTCCTTGATCTTGATAAACTTGCAACGGCTATGCGTAGTGATACAACCGTTGTATCAATTATGCATGTCAACAATGAAACGGGTGTAATACAAGACATCGAAAAAATTGGTGAGATGTGCCGTGAAAGAGGCATTGTTTTTCATGTTGATGCAACCCAGTCTGTTGGTAAATTACCAATTGATGTAGCTAACTTAAAAGTTGATTTAATGTCATTTTCTGGTCATAAAATTTATGGGCCAAAAGGTATTGGTGGGCTTTATGTAAGGCGTAAACCGCGTGTTCGTATTGAAGCTCAAATGCATGGCGGTGGTCATGAACGAGGTATGCGCTCTGGTACTTTACCTGTGCATCAAATTGTGGGCATGGGTGAAGCGTATCATATAGCTAAACAAGAGATGGTTACTGAAATGCCTCGTTTATTGGCTTTAAAAAATCGTTTATGGGATGGTTTAAAAGACATTGAAGAGGTTTATTTAAATGGTTCTTTGGAGCACAGTGTGCCAAATATCTTAAATGTGAGTTTTGCTTACATTGAAGGTGAATCGTTGATGATGGCTTTAAAAGATTTAGCTGTTTCATCTGGTTCTGCATGCACATCTGCGAGTTTAGAGCCGTCTTATGTATTACGAGCATTAGGGCTTAATGATGAGCTGGCTCATAGTTCAATTCGATTTTCTATTGGTCGTTTTACCACAGAAGAAGAAATTGATTATGTCATTAAATTAATCAGAGAATCTATTGGGAAATTAAGGGATTTATCGCCTCTTTGGGAAATGTTTAAAGATGGCGTTGATTTAACAAAGATTAAATGGTCAGCACATTAAAATTGGGAGTAAATTATGGCATATAGTGAAAAAGTTGTTGATCATTACGAAAACCCACGTAATGTTGGTTCGTTTGATCAAAATGATCCTAATGTTGGTAGTGGTATGGTTGGCGCACCAGCGTGTGGTGATGTGATGCGTCTACAAATCAAAGTGAATGACAACGGTATTATTGAAGATGCTAAGTTTAAAACTTATGGTTGTGGTAGTGCAATTGCATCAAGTTCTTTGGTTACAGAATGGATAAAAGGTAAATCATTAGACGAAGCAGAAGCTATCAAAAATACGGATATTGCTAAAGAACTTGCTTTACCACCGGTTAAAATTCACTGTTCAATTCTAGCGGAAGATGCAATTAAAGCTGCTATTGATGACTACAAAACCAAAAAAGGACAACGTTAATGGCAATCACATTGACTAATAGCGCAGCTGATCGTGTTCAAGCCTTTTTGGCTAATCGCGGAAAGGGTGTTGGGTTACGATTAGGTGTTAAAACATCTGGTTGCTCTGGTATGGCTTATGTTTTAGAGTTTGCCGATGTGATTAATGATGATGATAGTGTCTTTGAAGATAAACATGTCAAAGTTATCGTGGATAAAAAAAGCTTAGTTTATATTGATGGTACTGAACTTGATTTTGTTAAAGAAGGATTAAATGAAGGTTTCAAGTTTAATAATCCTAATACGAAGCACGAATGTGGCTGTGGCGAAAGCTTTAATGTGTAATCGGACACAATAATTATGGTTAATTACTTCGAGCTATTTAGTTTGCCAGCTCAATTGCCGGTGGATGTCGCTCAACTAACAACTCATTATCAGCAATTACAAAAGCAATATCATCCAGATAATTTTGCTGTTGGAAACGATATTGATAAAGTGGCAATTGTTCAAAAGTCAGCAAACATTAATGATGGTTATCATACGTTAAAAAATCCAATTAAAGCCGCTGAGTATTTTTTATCTCTACAAGGTTTTGACGTAGCAACTGAACAAAGTATTATTCATGATACTGATTTTTTAATGGAGCAATTTGTTTTACGTGAAAGACTTGATGATATCGAACGTAAAGATAATTTTGAATTATTAGATGATTTTTATGCTGAGATTGTTGCTCGTCAAAAGATAGTCTATAACGAATTATTACAATTTATTACTAATCAAGATTGGTCAAAAGCACTTAATCAGATCTATAAAATTCGCTATCTTGCCAGATTGATTGAACAAATCGAAAAGTTACAAGAAAAGCAATTTGATTTATAATTTAAGATAAGTAACATATCGATAGAGATAGATTAAATGGTATTATTACAGATCAGCGAACCAGGACAAACTCCACTACCACATCATCGCCGCCTTGCTGTAGGAATTGATCTTGGTACAACTAATTCATTAGTAGCAACGGTACGAAGTGGACAAGCAGAGGTATTGCCTGATTTAGAAGGTAATCCGCTATTGCCATCCGTTGTGCATTATGGCATCGATCATGATGATAACTTTGTTATCACGATTGGAAAAAATGCCAAAGATAATGCTGTGAATGATCCGCAAAATACAGTTAGCTCTATTAAGAGATTAATGGGGCGAAGTTTATCTGATATAGATTTATCACAATTTCCTTATACTTTTTCACAAACTGAAAATGGTGTTCCTTTATTAAATTTGCCTAATGAGCAAGTAAATCCAATACAAGTTTCATCAGAAATTTTGACAGCGTTAGCTGAGCGAGCAAAAGAGAGCTTACAAGGTGAAATTGATGGTGTGGTTATTACTGTGCCAGCTTATTTTGATGATGCACAACGGCAAGCAACAAAAGATGCTGCCAAATTAGCTGGCTTGCATGTATTGCGCCTACTTAATGAACCTACAGCCGCTGCGATTGCGTACGGTTTAGATTCAGGGAAGGAAGGTATAATCGCTGTTTATGATTTAGGTGGCGGTACTTTTGATATTTCTATTTTACGCTTAAATAAAGGTGTTTTTGAGGTTCTAGCAACTAGTGGTGACTCAGCTCTTGGTGGTGATGATTTTGATCGGCTACTTGCTGACTATATAAAAGAGAAATTAGGATTAACTAATAATATAGATCCTTATATTAATCAAAAAATCAGTAGCCAAGCTACCGAAATAAAGATTTTATTAAGTGAGCAAGATTTAGCTGTATTTTCTCTGGATAATCAATCTTTGACTATTACTCGCCAGCAATTTCAACAATTAATTGAGCCATTGGTTAAACGCACTTTAGCTGTTTGTCGCCGTGCATTGAAAGATGCCGAGATTAATGTGGATGAAGTAGTTGAAGTTGTTATGGTTGGCGGCTCTACTCGTGTGCCATTAGTGCGAGAATTAGTAGGGAATTATTTTAAAACTAATCCCTTGATATCTATCGATCCTGATAAAGTAGTTGCTATTGGTGCAGCTATTCAGGCCGATATTTTGGTTGGCAATAAACCCGATTCAGATATGTTATTGCTTGATGTGATCCCATTGTCGTTAGGCATTGAGATCATGGGTGAATTGGTCGAAAAAATTATTCCACGTAATAGTACAATTCCGTGTGCAAGAGCTCAAGAGTTTACAACTTTTAAAGATGGTCAAACTGCGATGATGGTTCATGTTTTACAAGGAGAACGTGAAAGTGTTGCTGATTGTCGATCTTTGGCTCGTTTTACTCTGCAAGGTATTCCAGCAATGCCTGCTGGTGGTGCGCACATTAGGGTGACTTTCCAAGTTGATGCTGATGGTTTATTAAGTGTAACAGCAATGGAAAAATCAACGGGTATTGAAGCTGCTATCCAAGTAAAACCTTCATATGGACTGACTGATAATGAAATTGCCGATATGATTCAAGATTCAATCAGTTACGCACAGCAAGATAAACAGATTCGAATACTTGCTGAACAAAAAGTTGAGGCAGCTAGAGTGCTTGAAAGCTTGCAAAGTGCTTTAGATAAAGATGCTGACTTATTAGATGAAAGTGAACTAAACCATATTTTAATTGCTAAGCATCAATTACAAGCTGTAAGTGAGTCAAATGACAGTTATGCAATTGAAAAACAAATTAAAATTGTTGATAAAGTAACACAAAATTTTGCAGCTAAGCGAATGGATAGGTCAATTCGACATGCGTTAACTGGCCATAACGTTGATGATATTTAACTAACGAGATTATTATGCCAAAAATTACTTTTTTACCGAATACGGAGCTTTGTCCAGATGGAAAAACTGTTGATGCCCAAGAAGGCGAATCCATTTTAGAAGTGGCATTGCGCAATGATATTGAAATCGAGCATGCTTGTGAAATGTCATGTGCTTGTTCAACATGCCACTGTATTGTGCGTAAGGGATTTGATTCGCTTGAAGTAAGCGATGAGCAAGAAGATGATATGTTAGATAAAGCTTGGGGAGTTGAACCGCATAGTCGTTTAAGCTGTCAAGCTCGTGTCACGAATGAAGATTTAGAGGTCGAAATCCCAAGATATAGCCTTAATCATGCCAAAGAAGATCATTAGTAAATTATCATAATGATTATCCATTATGGGTTAATATAAAAATAACATTAAATCTGGTTATTTGATTGAAATTTGGTAATTGTAAATTAATAACCAGAAAAAGCTTCCCATCTTTAAACCCAAATATCTGTATTTATTTCTTGCCGTTAGTTAACTAACAGAGTATAATTGCCCCACTTTGTTTATTGCCTTTATGTAAGCAAATGAGAAAAAGATATAATTGTTATATAAGAAATAGCTAATTATATCAACAATACTCCCGATTTGGGGGTTACGAAAAAGAACGGATTACACTCTCCTGTCAATCGAAACAGGGAAAGAGGAGTAGTCTTTTGTTATAACTTTTAAATAATGGAGCTCTGGTCTCATGTCGAACCAAAGAATCCGTATCCGGTTAAAAGCGTTTGATCATCGTTTGATTGATCAATCAACTGCTGAAATTGTAGAAACTGCGAAGCGCACAGGTGCGCAAGTTCGTGGTCCTATTCCATTACCGACACGCAAAGAGCGTTTCACTGTATTGATTTCTCCACACGTAAATAAAGATGCGCGTGATCAGTACGAGATTCGCACTCATAAGCGTCTAGTTGATATTGTTGAGCCAACTGAAAAAACAGTTGATGCTTTAATGCGTCTAGACCTTGCTGCCGGTGTTGATGTGCAGATCAGTTTAGGTTAATCCTAAGCTGAATGATTGAGAGGTCGAAACAATGATTGGTTTAATCGGTCGTAAAGTAGGAATGACGCGTATCTTCACTGAAGATGGTGTTTCTATTCCTGTCACCGTAGTTGAAGTTCAAAGCAACCGCATTACTCAAGTTAAAACACTTGAGAATGATGGTTATCAAGCTATTCAGGTTACTACTGGCAGTAAAAAAGCAAGCAGCGTAAACAAACCTGAAGCAGGTCATTTCGCTAAGGCTGGCGTTGAAGCTGGTCGTGGTCTATGGGAATTCCGTTTTGAAGAAGGCGAATTTTCTGTAGGTCAAAGTATTAACGTTGATATCTTCGCTGACGTTAAGAAAGTTGATGTTACTGGAACATCTAAAGGTAAAGGTTTTGCTGGCGTTACTAAACGTTGGAATTTCCGTACTCAAGATGCTACTCATGGTAACTCTTTGGCACACCGTGGTCATGGTTCTATTGGTCAAAACCAAACTCCGGGTAAAGTGTTTAAAGGTCGTAAAATGGCAGGTCACCTAGGTAATGAACGTGTAACTGTTCAAAACTTAGATATTGTACGTGTTGATGCTGAACGTAATCTTTTATTAATTAAAGGTGCAGTTCCTGGCGCAATCAATAGTGACGTAATTGTTAAACCGGCAATCAAGGCTTAACGTCGAGGAGATAGAGATGGAATTAGTAGTAAAAGACGCGAAAGCGCTTTCTGTTTCCGAAACTACCTTCGGACGTGAGTTTAATGAAGCGTTAGTTCATCAAGTAGTTGTTGCTTATGCATCTGCTGCTCGTCAAGGTTCTCGCGCACAAAAAACTCGTGCAGAAATCGCTGGTTCAGGTAAAAAACCATGGCGTCAAAAAGGTACCGGTCGTGCTCGTTCAGGTTCAATTAAGAGCCCAATCTGGCGCAGTGGTGGTGTAACATTTGCAGCAAAACCACAAGATCATAGCCAAAAAGTTAACCGTAAAATGTATCGTGGTGCATTAAAGAGTATTTTCTCTGAATTAGTGCGTCAAGAACGTTTAGTTGTGGTTGAAACATTTACTGTTGAAGCACCTAAGACTAAATTATTAACTCAGAAATTAAACGATATGAATCTTAATGATGTTCTTATTATCGCTTCTGAAGTTGATGAAAATCTTTTCTTAGCAGCACGTAACTTACATAAAGTTGATGTGCGTGATGTGGCAGGTATTGATCCAGTTAGTTTGATTGCATTTGACAAAGTGGTTATCACAGTTGATGCCGTTAAACAAGTAGAGGAGATGTTAGCATGATTCGTGAAGAGCGTCTGCTTAAAGTCCTGCGAGCACCACATGTTTCTGAAAAAGCATCTATTTCAATGGAAAAAACAAATACATTAGTATTGAAAGTTGCTAAAGATGCTACTAAGAGAGAGATTAAAGCCGCAGTTGAACAACTATTTGAAGTTAAAGTAGATGACGTTAATACACTTGTTGTTAAAGGTAAAGTTAAACGTCGTGGTCAACAAATCGGTCGCCGTAGCGACTGGAAAAAAGCTTACGTTACTTTAGCAGAAGGTCAAAATTTAGACCTTGCTGGCGTCGCTGAGTAATTCGGAGGAGTAAGAACAATGGCAGTTGTTAAGTGTAAACCTACATCTCCGGGTCGTCGCCACGTTGTTAAAGTGGTTAACCCAGAGTTGCATAAAGGTAAACCTTATGCACCGTTGCTTGATTCAAAAAGCAAAACTGGTGGTCGCAATAATAATGGTCGTATCACTACCCGTCACATTGGTGGTGGTCATAAACAACATTATCGTATTGTTGACTTTAAGCGTAATAAAGATGGTATTCCAGCAGTTGTTGAACGTTTGGAATATGATCCAAACCGTAGTGCAAATATTGCATTGGTTTTATATAAAGACGGTGAACGCCGTTATATTTTAGCGCCTAAAGGCTTAAAAGCAGGTGATCAGATCCAATCTGGTGTTGATGCAGCAATTAAAACAGGTAACTGTTTACCAATGCGCAATATCCCAGTCGGTTCTACTGTGCATAATATTGAAATGAAACCAGGTAAAGGCGGACAAATTGCTCGCTCTGCTGGTAGTTATGTTCAAATCGTTGCGCGTGATGGTGCTTATGTAACATTACGTCTACGTTCAGGTGAAATGCGTAAAGTATTATCTGATTGTCGTGCCACTATTGGTGAAGTTGGTAATTCAGAGCATATGCTTCGTGTATTAGGTAAAGCGGGTGCAACGCGTTGGCGTGGTGTTCGTCCTACTGTTCGTGGTACAGCAATGAACCCGGTAGACCATCCACATGGTGGTGGTGAAGGTCGTAACTTTGGTAAACATCCTGTGTCTCCATGGGGTCAAAAAGCCAAAGGATTGAAAACGCGTAGCAACAAACGTACTGATAAGTATATTGTTCGCCGTCGCAATAAGAAATAATTAATATAGAGGATTAGCTATGCCACGTTCTCTCAAGAAGGGTCCTTTTATTGACCTACACTTGCTGAAGAAGGTAGAGAAAGCGGTGGAAAGCGGGGACAAGAAACCAATTCGTACTTGGTCCCGTCGTTCAACGATCTTTCCTAACATGATCGGTTTGACCATCGCTGTCCATAATGGTCGTCAGCACGTTCCAGTTTATGTTTCCGACGAAATGGTTGGTCATAAATTGGGTGAATTCGCGCCGACTCGTACTTATCGCGGCCATGCGGCTGATAAGAAAGCTAAGAAGAAATAAGTAGGAGAAAGAGATGGAAACAATTGCAAAGTACCGCCACGCTCGTTCTTCTGCACAAAAGGTTCGCTTAGTTGCAGATCTTGTTCGCGGTAAGAATGTGTCTCAGGCACTAGATATTTTAACGTACACCAATAAAAAAGCGGCTGTACTTGTTAAAAAAGTATTAGAGTCTGCTATTGCTAACGCAGAGCATAACGATGGTGCTGATATTGATGATCTAAAAGTTGCGAAGATTTTCGTAGATGAAGGCCCAACCATGAAGCGTATTATGCCTCGTGCGAAAGGTCGTGCAGATCGAATTTTGAAGCGTACGAGTCACATCACCGTGATCGTTTCAGATCGCTAGGCTGGAGAATAGCAATGGGTCAAAAAGTAAATCCAAATGGTATCCGATTAGGCATTGTCAAGCCTTGGACATCTACATGGTATTCGGGTACAAAGACATTCGCTGATAATTTAGAAAGTGATTTTAGAGTGCGTGAATTCTTAAATAAAGAATTATCTCAAGCGTCAATCTCTAAGATTGTGATCGACCGTTCAGCAGAAACTAACGTTCGTATTACTATTCACACTGCTCGTCCGGGTATCGTGATTGGTAAAAAAGGCGAGGACGTTGAAAAATTACGTAATGCCGTAGCTTCTATTGTCAATAAATATAAAGACAAAAGAGAAAAACGTGATGTTGCAGTACAAATTAATATTGCTGAAGTTCGTAAACCAGAACTTGATGCTAAATTAGTTGCTGATAGCATTACTTCTCAGTTAGAACGCCGTGTTATGTTCCGTCGTGCTATGAAACGTGCGGTTCAAAATGCAATGAAGGCGGGTGCTAAAGGTATCAAAGTCGAAGTAAGTGGTCGTTTAGGCGGTGCTGAAATTGCTCGTAGCGAATGGTATCGTGAAGGTCGTGTACCTTTACATACATTACGAGCTGATATTGACTATGGTTTATCTGAAGCATTAACTACCTATGGTATTATTGGTGTTAAAGTGTGGATCTTCAAAGGTGAGATCCTTGGTGGTATGGCTGCCGTTGAACAAGCAGAAAAACAACCTGCTGCTCAACCGAAAAAGCAGCGAAAAGGCCGAAAACAATAAGGAGCGTCGCTGATGTTACAACCAAAGCGTACAAAATTCCGTAAAGTGCACAAGGGCCGCAATCGTGGTCTTGCTGTGAGTACTGACGTTAGTTTCGGTACATTCGGTCTTAAGGCTGTAGGTCGTGGTCGTTTGACTGCGCGCCAGATCGAAGCAGCACGTCGTGCAATGACTCGTGCAGTTAAGCGTCAAGGTAAAATCTGGATTCGAGTTTTCCCTGATAAACCAATTACCGAAAAACCACTTGCAGTGCGTATGGGTAAAGGTAAGGGTAACGTTGAATACTGGGTTGCTCAGATTCAACCAGGTAAAGTCCTTTATGAAATGGACGGTGTACCGGAAGAAGTTGCTCGTGAAGCATTTGCGTTGGCAGCTGCAAAACTGCCAATTAAAACCACCTTTGTGATTAAGACGGTGATGTAAATGAAAGCAAAAGAGCTACGCGAAAAAAGCGTTGAAGAGTTAAATACTGAACTTCTTAATTTATTACGTGAGCAATTTAACTTACGTATGCAATTAGCTGGAGGTCAGTTAACACAGACTCATATGTTAAAACAAGTGCGTCGTAATATTGCACGAGTTAAAACATTATTAACTGAAAAGGCGGGTGCGTAATATGACTACTGAAGTAAAAATTCGTACTCAGCAAGGTCGTGTTATTAGCGACAAAATGGATAAATCTATTACTGTAGCTATTGAACGTAAAGTGAAGCATCCGTTATATGGTAAGTTCATTAAACGTACGACTAAATTGCATGTACATGATGAAAACAACGAGTGTGGTATTGGTGATACTGTAGAGATTAAAGAGTGTCGTCCATTATCAAAAACCAAATCTTGGACTCTTGTTCGAATCGTTGAAAAAGCAGTTATTTAATCTTTTTTTGATTGAAAACTGTACATAATATAATAAACGGCTGAACGGCCGTTTATTTTATGCTATCCATTTTATTTGAGTGGTGTTATACTATGCATCCTCACGTAAGTGGGTTTTTGGTTGTCTATTCTTATCCATGGTAGTTGAGGTGGATGAAGGTAGATTAGACAATAATTAATTTATACGGAGCATTAAAATGATCCAAGAACAGACTAGGCTAGATGTTGCTGATAACTCTGGCGCACGTAGCGTAATGTGTATCAAGGTTCTCGGTGGATCGCACCGTCGTTATGCAGCAGTAGGCGATATCATCAAAGTTACCATTAAAGAAGCAATTCCGCGTGGTAAAGTTAAAAAAGGTGATGTACTTAAAGCTGTTGTTGTGCGTACTAGAAAAGGTGTTCGTCGCCCTGATGGATCTGTCATTCGTTTCGATCGCAATGCTTGTGTTATTTTAAATAATAACAGTGAGCAACCGATTGGTACGCGTATTTTTGGACCGGTCACTCGTGAACTTCGCTCTGAGAAGTTTATGAAGATCATTTCATTAGCACCAGAAGTACTGTAAGGAGCGGGTAATGGCAGCGAAAATTCGTCGAGAAGATGAAGTTATCGTGTTAACTGGCAAAGATAAAGGTAAACGCGGTAAAGTTAAGAGTGTTTTGTCTACAGGCAAAGTGATTGTTGAAGGTATCAATTTGGTGAAAAAACATCAAAAACCAGTACCTGCATTAAATCAAGAAGGTGGAATTGTTGAAAAAGAAGCAGCTATTAATGTTTCTAATGTGGCAATTTTTAATCCAGCTACAGGCAAAGCAGATCGCGTAGGCTTTCGTATTGAAGACGGTAAAAAAGTCCGTTTTTATAAGTCTACTAATGAATTAATCAATTAAGTAATTTGGAGTGTACGATGGCGAAACTGCATGATTACTACAAAGCACAGGTAGTAAATAAACTGCAAGAACAGTTTGGCTACAAATCTGTCATGCAAGTCCCTCGGATCGAAAAGATCACCTTGAATATGGGTGTGGGTGAAGCAATTACTGATAAGAAATTATTAGATAATGCTGTTGCAGATTTAGCTGCAATCAGTGGTCAAAAACCACTAGTCACTAAAGCACGCAAATCAGTTGCTGGTTTTAAAATCCGTCAAGGGTATCCTATTGGTTGTAAAGTCACTTTACGTGGCGAACGTATGTGGGAATTTTTTGAGCGCCTAGTTTATATTGCCCTTCCTCGTACTCGAGATTTTCGTGGTTTAAGCGCAAAATCTTTTGATGGTCGTGGCAACTATAGCATGGGTGTTCGTGAGCAAATCGTTTTCCCTGAAATCGATTATGACAAAGTTGATCGTGTTCGTGGTTTAGATATTACTATCACCACTACTGCACAATCAGATGAAGAAGGCCGAGCTTTATTATCTGCCTTTAACTTCCCATTTCGTAAGTAAGGTAGGGCATAATGGCTAAACAATCAATGATTGAACGCGATAAGAAACGCGTAAAGCTAGCAGAAAAATATTTTGCAAAGCGTCAAGAATTAAAAGCGATTATCTCTGATCTTAATGCATCAGATGAAGATCGTTGGAATGCAGTGCTTAAATTGCAAACGCTTCCTCGTGATTCTAGTCCATCACGTCAACGTCGTCGTTGTCGTCAAACTGGTCGTCCTCATGGCGTCCTTCGTAAGTTTGGTTTAAGCCGTATTAAGGTTCGTGAGTCAGCCATGCGTGGTGAGATTCCTGGTCTTAAAAAGGCAAGTTGGTAATCAGGGGAGTGTTATAGATGAGCATGCAAGATCCTATAGCAGATATGTTGACCCGTATTCGTAATGGTCAATCTGCGAATAAAGTTGCAGTCACCATGCCTTCCTCTAAGCTAAAAGTGGCAATTGCCAATGTGCTAAAAGAAGAAGGTTATATTGGGGACTTTAAAGTTGTTGGTAACACTAAGCCGGAGCTGGAAATTACTTTAAAATATTTCCAAGGTAAAGCTGTTGTAGAAAGTATCAAACGTGTTAGCCGTCCAGGTTTACGTATTTATAAACGTAAAGATGAATTGCCGAAAGTTATGGCAGGATTAGGTATCGCAGTCGTTTCTACTTCTAAAGGTGTTATGACTGATCGTGCAGCACGCCAAGCAGGTCTTGGTGGTGAAATTATCTGCTACGTAGCGTAAGGGAGAAAAGAATGTCTCGTGTTGCAAAAGCACCTGTCGTTGTTCCTGCTGGCGTAGAGGTAAAACTCAATGGTCAGGTAATTACGATTAAAGGTAAAAATGGCGAATTATCTCGCACAATAAATAATGCTGTTGTGATTAATCAAGAAGAAGGACAAATTAAATTTGCTCCTCGTGATGGTTTTGCAGATGCTTGGGCTCAAGCTGGGACTGCACGTGCTTTGATTAATTCAATGGTTATTGGTGTTACTGAAGGTTTTACTAAAAAACTTCAGTTAGTTGGTGTCGGTTATCGTGCACAAGTAAAAGGTAATACAATTAGTTTATCTCTTGGATATTCACATCCAATTGAACATCAATTACCTGCAGGTGTAACAGCTGAATGTCCTTCTCAAACTGAAATCGTACTAAAAAGTACTGATAAGCAATTAATTGGACAAGTAGCTGCTGATATCCGTGCTTATCGTCGTCCTGAGCCTTATAAAGGTAAAGGTGTTCGTTACGCAGATGAAGTTGTGCGTACTAAAGAAGCTAAGAAAAAGTAAGGTAACACTATGGATAAGAAATCAGCTCGTATCCGTCGTGCAACTAAAGCGCGTCGCAAGATGCATGAACTACTTGCGACTCGCTTAGTGGTTCACCGCACTCCGCGTCATATTTATGCGCAGATTATCGCACCAAACGGATCAGAAGTACTGGCAGCCGCTTCTACATTAGAAAAAGCTATCAGTGAAAGTTTAAAATACACTGGAAACAAAGACGCAGCCGCAGCGGTTGGTAAAGCAATTGCTGAACGTGCGTTAGCGAAAGATATCAAAGAAGTTTCTTTTGATCGTTCAGGTTTCCAATATCATGGTCGAGTTCAGGCGCTAGCAGATGCTGCTCGCGAAGCTGGCCTACAGTTCTAAGGTAGGAGTTAAAGATGTCAAACATCGAAAAACAAGCTGGTGAACTGCAGGAAAAACTAATCGCAGTTAACCGAGTTTCTAAAACCGTAAAAGGTGGTCGTATTTTTAGTTTTTCTGCACTAACAGTTGTTGGTGACGGTAATGGCCGCGTAGGTTTTGGATATGGTAAAGCACGTGAAGTGCCAGCAGCAATCCAAAAAGCAATGGAAAAAGCACGTCGCAATATGATTAATGTTGCTTTAAATAACGATACTTTACAGCATCCTGTTAAAGGTGCTCACACAGGCTCTCGTGTTTATATGCAACCAGCATCAGAAGGTACTGGTATTATCGCCGGTGGTGCGATGCGTGCAGTTTTAGAAGTTGCTGGAGTTCGTAACGTTCTAGCTAAAGCATATGGTTCTACTAACCCAATTAATGTGGTTCGTGCAACTATTGATGGCTTAGAAAGTATGAAATCACCAGAAATGGTTGCTGCTAAACGTGGTAAAACCGTCGAAGAAATTTTGGGGTAATTAACCATGGCAAAAACAATTAAAATTACACAAACTCGTAGTTCTATAGGTCGTCTGCCTAAGCATAAAGCGACATTAGTAGGTCTAGGATTACGTCGTATTGGTCATACTGTTGAGCGTGAGGATACTCCTGCAATTCGTGGTATGGTAAACCAAGTTTATTACATGGTTAAAGTGGAGGAGTAATAGTAATGCGTTTAAATACTTTATCTCCTGCTGAAGGTTCAAAGCATGCACCAAAACGTCTTGGTCGAGGAATCGGTTCAGGATTAGGTAAAACTGGTACTCGTGGTATTAAAGGTCAAAAATCTCGTTCAGGTGGTGGCGTTCGTCGCGGCTTTGAAGGTGGTCAAATGCCTTTATATCGTCGTTTACCAAAATTTGGTTTTACCTCACGTAAAGCTCAAGTTACAGCTCAAGTTCGTCTTTCAGATTTGATGAAAGTCGAAGGCGATATTGTTGACCTAAATAGCTTAAAAGTTGCAAATGTGATTAATTCACATATCGAATATGCAAAAATCATGTTATCTGGTGAAGTAACTAAACCAGTAACTGTTCGCGGTATTCGAGTAACTAAAGGTGCTAAAGCTGCAATTGAAGCTGTTGGCGGAAAAATTGAGGAATAATTAGAAAGATGGCAAAGCAACCAGGATTAGATTTTCAAAGTACACGGGGCGGTAGTGGTGAGCTTAAAAGACGCTTGATGTTTGTGCTTTTAGCGCTTATTGTTTTTCGTCTTGGTTCTTATATTCCGGTTCCTGGTATTGATACTAAAGCGTTATCGGACTTACTAACAAGAGCATCGTCAGACGGTATTGTTGGTATGTTCAATATGTTCTCTGGTGGTGCTTTAAGCCGTGCTTCAATTTTTGCATTAGGGATAATGCCTTATATTTCCGCATCAATTATCGTGCAGTTATTAACGGCAATTAGCCCTAAGTTAGCAGAATTGAAGAAAGAAGGTGAATCAGGTCGTAAAAAAATTAGTCAGTACACTCGTTATGGCACACTTGCTTTAGCAATAGTACAGGCTATTGGTATTTCAACTGGTTTACCAAATATTCCTGGTTATGAACATGTTGTAATTAATCCAGGATTTTCTTTCTATTTTATCGCATCGGTTAGCTTAGTTACTGGCACTATGTTTCTTATGTGGTTGGGCGAACAAATCACCGAACGAGGTGTAGGTAATGGTATTTCTATCATTATCTTTGCTGGTATTGTGGCAAGTCTTCCTCATGCTATTTATGAAACACTTGAACAAGCTCGCTCTGGTTCATTGCATCCGATTTTATTATTGGTTGTTGCTGCATTAGTGGTTGGTGTAACTTATTTTGTTGTATTTGTTGAACGTGGTCAGCGACGAATTGTTGTTAACTATGCGCAACGACAACAAGGTCGTCGTGTTTATGCTGCACAAAGTACACACTTACCATTAAAGATTAATATGGCAGGAGTTATTCCAGCGATATTTGCCTCGACAATTGCTATGTTACCATCAATGATGGCTTCTTGGTTCCAAGGAGATGGTGAAGGATGGAGATATTTTATTGTACTTATCGGTCAATACTTCAATCATGATCAACCGTTATACATAATCTTTTTTGCTGCGGCGATTATCTTCTTTTGTTTCTTCTATACAGCATTGGTTTTTAACCCAAGAGAAACAGCAGATCAGCTAAAAAAATCTGGTGCATTTATTCCAGGTATCCGTCCAGGTGAACAAACATCTAAGTATATTGACAAGGTAATGACTCGTTTAACGCTAATTGGCGCAATCTACATTACTTTTGTATGTTTGGTTCCAATGTTTATGACAAGCGCAATGAAGGTTCCAGTTCAATTTGGTGGGACATCGTTATTAATTGTTGTTGTTGTAATCATGGATTTTATGGCACAAGTACAGACTTTAATGATGCCAAATCGTTATGAGTCAGTGTTAAAGAAAGCGAATCTTAAAGGCTATGGCCGATAAGTTAGCCAGAAGTTACGGAGAAAAAAATGAAAGTTCGTGCTTCAGTCAAGAAATTATGCAGAAATTGTAAAATCATTAAACGTAATGGCATCGTTCGTGTTATTTGCGTTGAAGGTAAACACAAACAACGTCAAGGTTAATTTATTTAACTGGAAAGTTGAGCTTTTGCATATTTTTCTTGCCAAAGTATAGTAAAGCTGGCTAGAATAGCCAGCCTAGATTTATTTGTAAATTCACTGTTTGAGTATCCTGAAAACGGGCTTTTCAGTATGGTGAATTTGCTAAACATTAACAATAAAGGAGTGCATAGTGGCCCGTATAGCAGGCATTAACATTCCTGATCAACAACATGCTGTAATTGCTTTACAAGCAATTTATGGTATTGGAAATACTCGAGCTAAGACAATTTGTGCTGAAGCTGGTATTCCTGAACATGTTAAGATCAGAGAACTATCTGAAGATCAGATTGAAAAGTTACGTGAACAAGTCGCTAAATTCACTGTTGAAGGTGATTTACGCCGAGAAGTAACTATGAGTATCAAGCGTTTATTAGACCTTGGTTGTTATCGTGGCATGCGTCACCGTCGTGGACTTCCTGTTCGCGGTCAACGCACAAAGACTAACGCTCGTACCCGTAAGGGACCGCGTAAGCCAATCAAGAAATAATTGAGGTATAATTAAATGGCAAAGACACCTGTTCGTACACGTAAACGTGTAAAAAAGCAAGTTTCTGATGGTATAGCTCATATTCATGCATCATTCAACAATACAATCGTAACTATTACCGATCGTCAAGGTAATGCGTTAGGTTGGGCAACCGCTGGTGGTTCTGGTTTCCGTGGCTCTCGTAAATCAACTCCTTTTGCAGCTCAAGTGGCCGCAGAACGTTGTGCTGAAGCTGTCAAAGATTACGGAATTAAGAATCTGGAAGTTATGGTAAAAGGACCTGGTCCTGGTCGTGAGTCAACAATTCGTGCATTAAATGCAGCGGGTTATCGCATCACTAACATTACTGATGTTACTCCGATTCCTCATAACGGTTGTCGTCCACCAAAGAAACGTCGTGTTTAATTTTTTAAACATTGAATGTTTAGGATTATTGGAGAAATAAAATGGCAAGATATTTGGGACCAAAACTCAAATTAAGTCGTCGTGAAGGTACAGATTTATTCCTTAAATCTGGTGTCCGAGCGATTGATAGTAAATGTAAATTAGAACAAGCTCCTGGACAACATGGTGCGCGTAAACCGCGTTTATCAGATTATGGTGTTCAGTTACGTGAAAAGCAAAAAGTTAGACGTATTTATGGAATTTTAGAACGTCAATTCCGTAATTACTACAAAAGCGCAGCTCGAATTAAAGGCAATACCGGTGAAAACCTACTTGGTCTTTTAGAACGTCGCTTAGATAACGTTGTTTATCGCATGGGATTTGGTGCAACTCGTGCTGAAGCTCGTCAATTAGTTAGTCATAAAGCTGTTCTTGTTAATGGTCGTGTTGTGAATATTGCATCTTATCAAGTTTCACCTGAAGATGTGATTAGTGTTCGCGAAAAATCAAAAAAACAAGCACGTATTAAAGCCGCTTTAGAGCTAGCTGAACAACGTGAAAAACCAACATGGTTAGAAGTTGATGCTAGCAAAATGGAAGGTGTATTTAAACGCTTACCAGAACGTTCAGATTTATCTGCTGATATCAACGAACATTTGATCGTCGAACTTTACTCTAAGTAAAGTTTAGCACTTAAGAGAGGACATAATGCAGGGTTCTGTAACAGAGTTTTTAAAACCTCACCTAGTTGATGTTGTTCAATACAGCCAAACACATGCTAAAGTGACTTTAGAGCCACTAGAACGTGGTTTTGGCCATACTTTAGGTAATGCACTACGCCGCATTTTATTATCATCTATGCCGGGATATGCAGTAACCGAAGTTGAAATTGACGGTGTTCTGCATGAGTACAGTACTAAAGAAGGCGTTCAAGAAGATGTACTTGATATTCTGCTTAATTTAAAAAAATTAGCAGTACGTGTACATACGAAAGATGATGTTATGCTGACTTTAAACAAATCGGGCATAGGTGCAGTAACAGCATCTGATATCACTCATGATGGTGATGTTGAAATTGTTAATCCTGATTTAGTGATTTGTCATCTTACTGATGCCAATGCTTCAATTAGTATGCGTATTCGTGTACAACGAGGACGTGGTTATGTCCCTGCTTCTGCTCGCGTTAAGTCAGAAGATGAAGAACGACCAATCGGTCGTCTGTTAGTTGACGCATGTTATAGCCCTGTAGAGCGCATTGCATATTCTGTTGATGCTGCTCGTGTGGAACAACGTACGGATTTAGATAAACTTGTTATCGATATGGAAACTAATGGTACTATCGATCCAGAAGAATCTATTCGTCGTGCATCAACTATTTTGGCTGAACAACTTGAAGCTTTCGTTGATTTACGAGATGTACGTCAACCAGAAGTTAAAGAAGATAAACCGGAATTTGATCCAATCCTTTTACGTCCAGTAGATGATTTGGAATTAACTGTTCGGTCTGCTAATTGCTTAAAGGCAGAAGCAGTTCATTATATTGGTGATTTAGTACAACGTACCGAAGTTGAGTTACTTAAAACCCCTAATCTTGGTAAGAAATCACTTACTGAAATTAAGGACGTGCTCGCATCTCGTGGTTTATCTTTAGGCATGCGTCTTGAGAATTGGCCACCAGCAAGTATTGTTGAAGACTAAGATAAAATTTATATAAGAAGGATAAAGTTATGCGCCATCGTAAAAGTGGTCGTCAACTGAACCGAAATAGCAGCCATCGTCAAGCAATGTTTCGTAACATGACAAGTTCACTTGTTGAACATGAAATCATCAAAACTACATTGCCTAAAGCAAAAGAGTTGCGTCGTGTTGTTGAACCGTTAATTACGCTAGCCAAAAGCGATAGCGTAGCTAATCGCCGTCTGGCTTTTGCTCGTATCCGTGATAAAGATACAGTTAAAAAATTATTTTCAGATTTAGGTCCACGTTTTGCTACCCGTCCTGGCGGTTATGTACGTATTTTAAAATGTGGTTTCCGTGATGGAGATAATGCTCCAATGGCTTATATTGAATTAGTTGATCGTCCTGCAGTAGAAGAAGCAGCATCAGCTGAATAATAATAAATCATTGTGTATTAAAACCGGCTATATGCCGGTTTTTTTATTTATGTTTACTATATTTGAAAACTCAAATTACTAACTTTAGTTAAAATTAGTTAAAAACTAAAAGAGATCAAGACAAAATTATTAAATAAATAATTGTTAACAACAGTTATTTACCTCATAAATACAATTAATAGTGAGGTGGTGGTGTTTCTTCAGATAAATTAGCAATGTTTGAAGGTTGTGTTGCCTGTAGTTTTTGAGACAATAACGTCAATTGTTCTTTTAATTTGCTAACATCAGCTTGAAGGTTAGTTACCATTTGATTAAGTTCTTCGATGGTGATTTCTTGAAAAGCTACTTTGGTTTCAAGTAATTCTAATTGCTGGTTCATAAAATAAATTCATATATAGATTAGTTGATTAAATTACATTGTAAGTAAAAATAGCTACGAAATCCATCCATGCTCTGCAAAAGAGAAATATTCACCTTTACCTATAACAATATGATCTATGACTCGAATATCAACCAATTCACAAACTTCTTCTATTTTTTGTGTAAGATGGCGATCTGCCTGACTAGGTTTTGCCACACCTGAAGGATGATTATGAGCTAGAATCAATGCGGCTGCGTTATGTTGTAATGCTCGTCTAACAACTTCTCTTGGGTGGACTTCAACACAATTATAGGTACCGACAAACATATCTTCTGATGCTATGACGCGATTTTGATTATCTAAAAAAATAACCATAAAAACTTCACGATCTTTATTAGCCAATCGACTAGCTAAATAGTGATGTGTCAAAGATGATGATGTCAAAAAATTATCGGTAGTCATTTTAACTTTTAAATATCTATAAGAAAGTTCAACAACTGCTTTCAATTGTGTATATTTAGCCGTTCCCAATCCTTTCTTCTTGCAAAAATCACTATGGCTTGCATTAATTAAATTATAAAAAGAACCAAACTCATTTAATAGCTTTTGTGACAGTTCCAAAACGGGCAAATCTCGAGTGCCAGTGCGTAAAAAAAGAGCAAGTAATTCAGTATCACTGAGTGCTTCAACGCCAAATTTTAAAAGCTTTTCACGTGGCATTAATGCTATTGGTTGTGAAGGCATAGTTGCAGATCCCAATAATCGTAAAATAGAGATTATTAAAGGAAAAATTAGCAAAGCAAAATGATAATTTAAAATATTGGGAGTTGTTTCACAACTTATTAAGCAAAAACACAAAACAGAAGTAAATAAAAAGCGCTATATAGCGCTTTTAAAATTTAATTTGAATTAATTAAGAATTAGTGACAACCGCAGCCACCATGGCCACCGCCACAGCAGCCTGTGTTTTCATCATCTTCGTCTTCATGAGAATGGCCACCACAGCCACAACCGCCATCTCCGTGATCATGACCATGCTCACCATGAATATGCCCGTGAGCAATTTCATCTTCAGTAGCTTCACGAATAGCCAATACTTCAACGTTAAATTGTAAATCTTGTCCAGCTAACATATGGTTTCCATCAATAGTGATGGTATCGCCATCGATAGCGGTGATTTCAACGGGTAAAGAACCATGCTCGGTATCAGCAAAAAATCGCATACCAACTTCAAGTTCATCTACACCAACAAAAACGTCACGAGGAACATTTTGTACAAGAGCATCATTAAAATCCCCGTAAGCATTAATTAGCTCAACGTCAAATTTGTCGCCAACTTGGTGACCATCTAATGCGTTCTCAAGATCTTGTAGCAAGTTACCTGAACCATGTAAATATTCTAATGGCGCTGTCGTAGTTGCTTCATCAACTAAAACACCGTCTTTAGTGCGAACTTGGTATGCTAAACTAACCACTGTATTTTTTGCTATTTTCATTTTTTCTCCAACAAACTTTTATTGAGCAAATTACATTAGATTTTAACGGAAAAAAGAGTATAAGTATTCTAAATTTTATATTTTTGTTCAAAACTTACCAAAAAATAAAATAAAAAAGGCGCAAACATTTATGGTTTAGCGCCTTTTTCACACACACTGAGAGCAGCTTATTTAAGTTCTAATTCATTCATCGCAGCGATGCTAAATCCACCGTCAACGTGAATGACTTCACCTGTAATACCTGATGCTAAATCTGAACATAAAAATGCTGCTGAATTACCCACATCTTCGGTTGTCACAGTGCGACGGATTGGTGTTACTGATTCACAGTGAGATAACATTTTTTTGAAATCTTTAATACCCGATGCCGCCAGTGTACGAATAGGGCCTGCTGAAATTGCATTAACACGGACACCTTCAGGACCCATAGCATTTGCCATATAACGCACATTTGCTTCTAGTGAGGCTTTAGCAAGTCCCATTACATTATAGTTAGGGATTGCACGCTCAGCACCAAGATAAGAAAGTGTCACTAATGCTGAATTTGGATTTAGCATTGAACGACATGCCTTAGCCATAGCAACGAAGCTATAAGAGCTAATATCGTGAGCAATAGCAAAACCTTCGCGGGTAACGGCATTAACATAATCGCCATCTAATTGATCACCTGGTGCGAAAGCAATAGCATGAACAAAACCATCAAATTTATCCCAAGTTTTTGCAAGTTCAGAAAATAGTTCAGAGATGCTTTCATCATGAGCAACATCGCAAGGTAAAACGATTTTAGAACCAAAATCAGCGGCAAACTCTTCAACGCGTGTTTTTAATTTATCATTTTGGTAAGTAAAAGCGAGTTCAGCGCCTTCACGATGCATTGCTTGTGCAATACCGTAAGCAATTGAACGATTACTTGCAACACCCGTAACGAGTATACGTTTACCTGTTAAAAATCCCATAAATTATTCCTCTAATTTTCACTATATAGTCTAGGATGGTGACGATTATATGTTGATCAAGCCAACTTCGCCACTATAAATTTATTTTCGTTGATAGGTTTTTATTTTATTGTCTAAAATAAATGATTGTTTACCATATTAATATCCTACTATAATAGTCAACTATTGTTTTTTTATAGGAGGTACCAATTTGAATAATTTAGTTTGTTACAAAACATTGCCTATTTGGAATGCTGATACATTACCTGCGTTGTTGCGTAAAAAGCATAATACCCAAATTGGTACATGGGCGAAGTTAGAAATTTTAAAAGGAAGTATTGGTTTTGAAATGTTAACCGAACAAGACGAAGTGATTACTAAGCATTGTTTTGATACTCAGCAGCAACCGCCATTTATATTGCCACAGCAATGGCACCGTATAGCCGAAATATCAGATGACTTACAGTGCCAGTTAGCATTTTACTGTTTGCCTGAGGATTATACTCAAAAAAAATACCAAATGACCAAAACCCACTCCGAGGTAATTAACGCAACAAAGATTATCCAAACAGGAAAGGCATTGGATTTAGGTTGTGGTTCAGGTCGTAATTCACTTTACTTGCAGTTACAAGGCTTTGATGTTACCGCGATTGATAAATCAGAGCTCAGTATTGGAAACTTACAAAAAATCATTAATGATGATAACCTTAAGCACATTAATGCAATGGTTTACGATATCAATCAAGCAAATTTACCGGGCGAATATGATTTTATTTTTTCGACCGTTGTCATGATGTTTTTACAACCCGAAAGAATTCCAGCTATTATTAATAACATGCAAAAAATGACCAAATCAGGGGGATATAATTTAATTGTCAGCGCCATGTCTACGTCTGATTATCCTTGCTCTGTTGGGTTTTCATTTACTTTTAAAGAAAACGAGTTGCACCAATATTACCAAGATTGGGAAATACTAAAATATAACGAAGATATTGGACAATTGCATAAAACAGATATACATGGAAACCGAATTAAATTAAGGTTTGCAACCTTATTGGCTAAAAAGAGATAACAATTACAGGATATATCATCCTGTAATTTAATATATTTGATTAAAGTGTATTTAGTTTTTCGCCAACTGTAAACCAAGCCTTGCGTGAGTTTAACAAATCTTGGGCAGACATCGGTTTTTTCCCAGCAGGTTGCAAAAGTATCATATTCAATGCGCCGTTGCTGGTTGCAATACAAATGCCATTTTTATTGGCTTGCAAAATTGTGCCAGCCGTCTGTTTTGAATCCATTTTTACCACATGGGCTTGCCATACTTTTACAGGCTCACCATTAACCTCAAAATAACTCACTGGCCATGGGTTAAAAGCCCGAACGCAACGTTCAAGTTGCACGGCAGGCAAATTCCAATCAAGTTTAGCTTCCTGTTTTGACAACTTTTCGGCATAGGTTGCTTGCGCCTCATCTTGTTTTTCAGGTTGGATTTTTCCTTCAGTGATTAACTCTAATGTATCAAGCAAGCCTTGGGGACCGAGTTTTGCGAGTTTCTCATACAGTGATGCGCTAGTATCGGATTGCTCAATAGGACAGGTAAGCTTATAAAGCATATCACCCGTATCAAGCCCTGCATCCATCTGCATAATGGTAATGCCTGTTTCTTCATCGCCTGCCCAACATGCACGTTGAATTGGCGCAGCACCTCGCCAACGGGGTAATAACGAACCATGCACATTTAAGCAACCTAATCTAGGTATACCAAGTACAGCTTGTGGCAAAATAAGTCCATAAGCAACAACAACCATAATGTCAGCATTTAATTCAGCAATGATTTTTTGATTTTCTTCGGATTTAAGCGTTGCTGGTTGATAAACAGGAATATTATGCTCAACAGCTAATTGTTTAACAGGGCTTGCTGTTAATTTATTACCACGACCTGCAGGGCGATCTGGTTGCGTAAAAACAGCAATTACATTATGGCGTGAGTTAATCAGAGCTTTTAAATGAGTTGCAGCAAAATCGGGTGTACCAGCAAAAATAATATTTAAAGGTTTAGTTGCATGTGGCATAAGTGTTATGTCCATAATCAAAAATTTATCTGAATTATACCCGAAATTTTAGTGAGAATCTTTAATCAAAAAAACTCATAGATATGATAAACATCTTTAGTTGGTATTAAATTTGATAATATTTATATACATTAGGTTATGTTGTGTAATTATCCCTCTAATTTAATACGATTAAACGGTATAAATGATTTCAGAAAAAACGCTTTATGGGTTTCTAGCGAATTATTTTAATCGATGAGATCCTTATCTTGCATCATGTTAGGCATAGTTATATTATGACTATAATGCAATATTATTTAAGGAATAAATTATGTTAAAATCAATTGATCCAACAACAACCCAATCTTGGAAATCCCTTCAAGCTAGTTACAAAAAACACCACAATAAAACCATTGCACAAATTCTGGAAGAAGAACCAAAACGTGTTGAAAAGCTTACTATTCCTTTTGAAGAAGAGTTTTTGGTTGATTTATCTAAAAATAGAGTGACACAAGAGACGCTAGAGTTGCTTTATAAGCTAGCTGATGAATGCGATCTAATTGGTGCTACTAAAGCCATGTATAGTGGTGAAAAGATTAATCTTACAGAAAATCGAGCTGTATTACATGTTGCATTACGTAATGTATCAAATACACCAATTTATGTTGATGGTAAGAATGTGATGGATGATGTTAATGCTGTCTTAGCTAAGATGGAGTCATTCAGTAAAAAAATCATTAATGGTGAATGGAAAGGATACACAGGTAAAGCCATTACTGATGTGGTCAATATTGGTATTGGTGGTTCGGATCTAGGGCCAGTAATGATTACCGAAGCACTACGACCTTACAAAAACCACTTGAACATGCATTTCGTATCAAATGTAGATGGCACACATATCGTTGAAGCGTTAAAAGGCTTAAATCCTGAAACCACTTTATTTTTGGTTGCATCCAAAACCTTTACCACTCAAGAAACTATGACAAATGCACAAACAGCACGAGCATGGTTACTTGATGCTGCTAAAGATGATAAAGCAGTTGCTTTGCACTTTGTTGCTCTTTCAACTAATGCTAAAGAAGTTGAAAAATTTGGTATTGATACAGCTAATATGTTTGAATTTTGGGATTGGGTTGGTGGACGTTATTCATCTTGGTCGGCAATTGGCTTATCGATTGTTTTATCAATTGGTTTTGATAACTTCAAACAATTTTTAGCTGGTGGCCATGCGATGGATAAGCACTTCCAGAGCGCACCAATTGATAAAAATATCCCAACGTTACTGGCATTAATTGGTATTTGGTACAACAATTTTTGTGGTGCTGAAACTGAAGCTATTTTACCATATGATCAGTACATGCACCGTTTTGCGGCTTATTTCCAACAAGGAAATATGGAGTCAAATGGTAAAAGTGTCGATCGCAACGGTAATAAAACACCTTACACAACAGGTCCAATTATTTGGGGCGAACCAGGAACCAATGGTCAACATGCATTTTATCAATTAATTCACCAGGGTACTAAACTCATCCCTTGTGATTTTATTGCGCCAGCAATAAGCCATAATCCAGTTGGAGATCATCACCCAAAATTATTATCTAACTTTTTTGCTCAAACTGAAGCTTTAGCTTTTGGTAAAACAAAAGAACAGGTCGAGCAAGAGTTCATAGCTGCAGGAAAAAATCTTGATGAAGTGAAATCTGTTGTACCATTTAAAGTATTTGAAGGTAATAAACCAACTAATTCAATATTAGTGAAAAAAATTACACCTTATGCTCTTGGTGCCTTAGTTGCGATGTATGAGCATAAAATCTTTACTCAAGGAGTTATTCTTAATATATTTAGTTTTGATCAATGGGGTGTTGAACTTGGTAAACAACTTGCTGGACGTATTTTACCTGAATTAGCAGATGATAAACCAGTTAGCTCTCACGATGATTCAACAAATAGCTTAATCAACCAATACAAAAAATGGCGTTAAGTATTATTAAAAAAGATAAGTTATAATATAAAAAAACCTTCAGCTAAAACTGAAGGTTTTTTATAATAGTGAAAAAATTATTTTTTCACACGCATTATTGGAGTTTTACCTGCTTCGACAGAGCCAGATAATTTATTTAATTCTATTATGCTTTCCATATTAGAAATAACCACTGGAGTTAATACGGATTTGGCTTTGCTTTCAAGTAAAGGTAAATCAATTTCAATAATAGTATCTCCTACTTTTACCTGCTGACCTTCTTCAGCAACTCGTTTGAAGCCTTCACCTTTTAGTTCTACTGTATCAATACCAAAGTGAACAAAAAGCTCAATGCCCTCATCCGATTCTATAGCAAAAGCGTGGTTGGTTTCGAAAATTTTGCCTATTTTTCCACTTAATGGAGCGACAATTTTATTACCAGAAGGTTTAATTGCTACCCCATCACCAACGATTTTTTCAGCAAAAACCACATCTGGTACATCTTCGATTTTGACAATTTCGCCACTTAAGGGAGCAATAATCTCGATGCTGTTTTTATTATCATCGGATACGAATTGCTTAATTTTATCGAATAGACCCATTATTGCCTCCTAACAAATTTGCTTTTCAGTAGTGTAATTTTCAATTAAATCAATAATTTCTTTAGAAGTTGCTTTTTCTAATACAGTATCAGCAAATTTTTTCGCTTCTTCATAGTTAGTATTGCGAATTAATTTTTTGATTTTAGGAATTGATACTGCACTCATACTAAATTCATCAAGTCCCATACCAAGCAATAAGATTGTGGCTCTCTCATCACCAGCAAGCTCTCCACACATACCCGTCCATTTACCTTCTTTATGAGAAGCATCGATAACATTTTTAATCAGAGTTAACACTGAAGGCGAAAACGGATTATAAAGGTGAGAAATTAATTCGTTACCACGGTCAACGGCAAGTGTATATTGTGTTAAGTCATTGGTACCGATACTAAAAAAGTCTACTTCCTTGGCTAAGTGATGTGCAATCACAGCGGCTGCAGGAGTTTCAATCATTACACCGATTTCAATATTTTTATCAAATGATTTGCCTTCAGCAGTCAATTGTTCTTTAAGAGCATTGATTTCGGATTTTAATGTTCGGATTTCTTCAACAGAAATAATCATTGGGAACATAATGCGTAATTTACCAAATGCTGATGCACGCAAAATTGCGCGTAGTTGTGCATGAAGTACTTCTTTACGATCTAAACAGATTCGAATTGCTCGCCAACCTAAGAATGGATTCTCTTCTTTTGGTAAATGCATATAAGGTATATCCTTATCGCCACCAATATCCATGGTACGGACAATTACCGATAAACCATTGGTTGATTCAGCTACTTCTTTATATGCTTTAAACTGTTCTTCTTCATCAGGATAAGCTTCGCGATCCATAAATAAGAATTCAGTACGGTATAGACCAACACCTTCATAACCGTTACGTTCAGCACCAGCAATATCACGCACTGTACCAATGTTACCGCAAATTTCTACTTGATGGCCATCAAGGGTTACAGCAGGTAGATCTTTCAATTTAGCTAGTTCTTCTTTATCACTAATATATTTAGCTTGAACTTGTTTTAATTTTTCTTGAGTTGTGTGATCTGGATTGATATAAATAGCATTATTTATAGCATCTAAAATAACAAAATCGCCATGTTTGATTGCTTGAGTTGCATTAGATGTTCCGACGATAGCTGGTATCTCTAAAGAGCGAGCCATAATTGAAGTATGCGAGGTGCGTCCACCAGCGTCAGTAATAAAACCTAGCACCATATCCAAGTTTAGCTGAGCTGTTTCAGAAGGTGTTAAATCGGTTGCAACTAAAATACATGGTTGGCTAATAGCACTCAAGTCAACAATTTCAATACCTAAAATATTTTTGAGTAAACGTTTACCAATATCACGAATATCTGCGGCACGTTCTTTTAGATATTCATCATCTAGATTTTCTAATTCTTTAGCTTGAGTTTCAAATACAGATTGAACAGCGGCATCAGCGGTTGAATGTTTACTTTGAATACGAGAAATAACTTCTTGTTCAAGATCCTCATCTTCAAGAAGCATAATATGCCCTTCAAAAATGGCCGCTTTATCTTCGCCTAATGTGGATTTTGCTCGTTCCATAATCGTATGTAGCTGTTTACTTGATTTTTGGCGAGCTTCCTTGAAGCGCTCAATTTCAGCCTCAATCTTGTTATCAAGAATTTGCCTATTACTAATAACAATAGGCTCTTCTTTTAATAATAGCGCTTTAGCAAAAGCGATACCGGGGGAAACAAGTGTACCTGATACCATAACATTTAATCCTTATTCTATTTTAAAACCGTTCATAGCTAATCGGGAGTTATTATTCCAACTCAGGAATTAATTTTACTAAATGAGCAACTGCTTCTTTTTCGTCTTCACCTTCGGCAGAAATGGTAATAGTTGTGCCTTGTGATAAGCCTAATGTTTGTAACTTAAACAGACTTTTAGCACTCGCACTTTTACCATTAGATGTGACAGTAATTTCTGCATTAAAGTTCTTTGCTTCTTTAACAAATTGTGCAGCAGGGCGGGTATGAAGACCGTTAGATGCAGTAATAGTTACATCTTGTTTATACATATTATTTTACTCCCAAAATATTTTGTTTCACCGACCAATATAAATAAAAACTGCCTGAAAGGCTAGTAAGATTTCATCGATCTTTTATATTAAGTCGTCGTATTAGCTATCATATTAAGATAGCCATACTTTATCAGTATCGGTAGATACGAGTGACTTTATCACTACATTTTTTAAATTCTACCTGTCCATGGATTCCATGTTTAATATTCTCAAAAACGATTTCTTCACTACCATCAAGTTGTGATATGCGGATCTCCTCTCTACAGAAAGCCTCGAATCGCTGTAATTCCTGCTCACTATTACCCAATTTATAAGATTTAGGTAAGTCTTGACTGGTTACATAGGTATGTATTTTATCTTGCACATCAAGGACAATTACGCCTTTATTCGATAAAAACGAACTACAGGAGGTTAATGATAATGTTAATCCTGCAAAAAATAATAATTGCAGTGAAAATTTCATGATAAATCCTATAATGTTCAAAATAATTCCTTTATAAAGCAAAGCAATCTGTTTATGATTTATAATTAGATGCAAATTATATACTAATAATTGAAGAAAGTGCAGAGTGCATTTTTCTTGATGTAATAATATTAGGGGAAGTTTATGTCAGATACTATTAATTACGACGAATTTAATCGCCAATTAATCCAAAATAAAATAGGCATTACCGCTGCTGAGTTACATGGTTTTCTTTCAGGCATATTAGCTGGAGGTAACAATGACGAGAGCTGGCGTCCATTAGTTGAGGATATGTTAAACAATGGTCAAAAAATGCCAACATCATTAGATGAAAAAATTAGCCAACTTTATGCGCTTATCAAACAGCAATTTTTTGAAGAAGATTTCAGCTTTCAGTTATTACTTAGCGACAAAGATTTATATACACAACTGGATGATTTAGTTGGTTGGGTAAATCATTTTTTACTTGGTATTGGACTTGTGCAACCTAAAATTAACCACATCAAAGGTGATGTTGGTGAAGCTATTTATGATCTACGTCAAATTATTAAACTAGGCTATGATGAAAATGAAGATCAACAAGAGCTTGGTTTTGCTTTTGAAGAGATAAAAGAGTATGTTCGCATAACTTCTATGCTATGTTTTGATGAATTTAACGAATTTAATGAGGCTGACACACCTCCAACAATCCATTGATATTAATAACATTACATCTTCAGGGGCATCACAATGATAAATACTGATATCGAAACAGAACTTTTTGCACGTCGAGAAAAATTACTAGCTCAAATGATACCAAATAGTGTTGCACTTTTTTTTGCTGCTCCAGAAATGACGAGGAGTAATGACACCCACTACCCATATCGACAAAATAGCGACTTTTGGTATTTTACACTTTTTTCTGAACCAGAAGCGGTATTTGCAGTAGTTAAACAAAAAGATAATACAACTAAATACATATTATTTAATCGCCCAAAAGATACGCTAGCAGAGACTTGGACTGGTTACCGTTTAGGTCAAGATGCCGCATTAAAGACGGTTTTTGTTGATGAAGCTTATACATTTGATGAGATTGAAAAAGTATTACCTGATTTATTAAATGGCAAAACGGCGGTTTACCATGCTGACCAACAGTATCAATATGCCGATAGAATCGTAGATCGCACAATGAATACTCTGCGACAAGGGAGTAGATTAAATCTTTATGCACCAAACAGCACGATCGATTGGCGACCGATAGTTCATCAAATGCGCATGTTTAAATCAGATTTTGAAATCAAAATATTGCGCAAGGCTTGCAAAATCAGCGCTCAATCTCACGTTCGAGCAATGCAAAAATGTAAACCGAATATGTATGAATATCAACTAGAAGCTGAAATCTTGCATGAATTTGCGTGGCATGGTGCACGGGCACCATCTTATAACACCATTGTTGGTAGTGGTAATAATGGATGTATACTGCATTATGAAAATAATAGTCAGCAGTTAAAAGATGGCGATTTAGTTTTAATTGATGCGGGTTGTGAATATCAGTACTATGCAGGCGATATAACTCGCACTTTTCCTATCAATGGCAAATTTAGCCAAGCTCAACTTGAAATTTATAACATCGTTTTAGCATCACAATATCAAGCCATTAAATTGTTTAAACCGGGTACTTCAATTATGGAAGTCAATAATCAAGTTGTAAGAACGATGGTAGAAGGTTTAGTAAAACTCGGGATTATGCAAGGTGATGTTGATAGCTTAATTGCTAATAAAGCTTATACACAATATTACATGCACGGTTTAGGCCATTGGTTAGGTATTGATGTGCATGATGTTGGTAGTGGACGAGATCGAATTCTAGAGTCAGGAATAGTATTGACTGTTGAACCAGGGCTTTATATTAATCAAGAATCAGATGTGCCTGCACAATATAAAGGTATCGGTATTCGGATCGAAGATAACATTTTAATTACTGACACAGGAAATGAAGTTCTGACAGGTGATGTTCCAAAAGATCCAGCTAAAATTGAAAAATTAATGGAAAATAAATTTACTCATTAATTGTGTCGTTACCGTAATTTTTAAAATAAAAATTACGGTTTTTTGTTTTCATCTACCTAATTATTAATCCAACTTAATTGATTTATCACGGTTAAAAATAATTCTAATTTTTAGGTCTTTTGCTGGAATTGGTTTGTACTTCCAAGTTTTCATGGCATTTATTACCGAACGATTAAATATATTATTAGGATTTGCTTCAACAATGCGAATATTTTCAACTCGCCCATCGCTGTTAATATCAAACATTGCTACCACATAGCCTTCTAAGCGCATATCAAGCGCTCGGCGTGGATACTCAGGTTGATTCCGTCTAATTGGAGAAGGATTACCTGAATATTGGCGATTATCTGAAAGTTTGGGCGCAACAGAGGTATTTGCCAAATTATCACTAACCACTTCTTGCCTAACTTGTTTATGAGAAGCTTTTTGGACTGGCCTGCGCTTTTTTTTCGGCTTTTTCTCTTTTTTTACTACAACTTCCTTTTGGGGTTCAACTGTTGATTTATCGGGTATTTTTTTGAGAATAGATTCAGGAATTTCTTCCTTAACTACTTCAGGTTCAACAACAGGATCAACTGGTTTTTCTTCAATTTGTTTGTTATCGATCAGTTCACTATTTTCCGCACCTTGAATTTCTGGAGTATTTTCAACTAATGATTGTTCAGGGGCGGCAAATTGGGATAGATCGACCATAATAGCTTTAATCGCATTATCGCCTTCATCAACAGCAACATTTTTAGCAAACAAGGCAGAACTAAAGAGCAGAGCAAATAAGATAAGATGCGACAATACAGAAACTGATGTACATACATAGTTGTTTTTAGGCTTTTTTTTAATTGGACTCAAAGGGGCCTTAGTATTATCGAGATCTATATCAAAGTTAATCTTCATAATAATAATCATATTTAACTTAATGACAGTTATTCTAAATGAAAATGCTTATCATTTGTAGTGTTATTTTAAAATAAGATAGATGAAACCTTGTTGCATAAAGATATTTATCAGATAATAGAAAATAAATATCTATTATTTGTAGTGGTTAGGCTGATGAATACTCCATCAATGAATCAAATACTCGATCTTGTTAAAAATGATTTAGTCAAAGTAAATGAGGCAATACAGGCAGAACTAACTTCTGATGTGGCTTTAATTAATCAATTAGGCAATTACATCATTAGTAGTGGTGGCAAACGTATACGCCCTGTTATCGCATTATTAATAGCCAAAGCACTCAACTACCAAGGCGATAAACATATTATCACTGCTGCTTTTATTGAATTTATTCATACCGCCACCTTATTGCATGATGATGTTGTTGACGAATCCGATTTACGCCGAGGCAAATCAACCGCTAATGCACTTTTTGGCAATGCCGCGAGCGTATTAGTTGGCGATTATATTTACACACGCTCTTTTCAAATGATGGTACGTACAGAATCGTTTAAAGTATTGACGATCATGTCGGCTGCAACCAATGTAATAGCTGAAGGTGAAGTACAACAGTTGATTAATTGTAACGATCCAGATATCACAAAAGAACAATATTTAGATGTAATTTATCGAAAAACGGCACGTCTATTTGAAGCAACAGCGCATTCTGCTGCTGTCCTAGCTGGAGCTAATGAGGAGCAAGAACTCGCCTTACAAGAATATGGAAAATATTTAGGCACAGCCTTTCAAATCATTGATGATCTACTCGATTATAGCGCTGATAGCAATCAAAAATTAGGTAAAAATTTAGGGGACGATCTTAACGAAGGCAAGCCCACTCTACCGCTTTTACATGCTATGCACCACACAAAAAATGCTCAAGATGCGGCATTAATACGCCAAGCAATAGAGCAAGGTAATGGTCGACAATTATTAGATCGTATTTTAAACATCATGGACGAATGTGGTTCGCTAGATTTTACGTTACAAACTGCTCAAAAAGAAGCGCAAAAAGCGTTTGACGTTATCGCAATTTTACCTGATTCGCCTTATAAACAAGCGTTACAAGATCTTGCCTTATTGTCAGTAAAAAGAGAAAACTAACTAGCCAATAAATCAATTAAATATATGCTTTTTATACTCAAACACATAGTTTCCTGAAACTTTTTGTCATTAGTTTCATATACAATAACTTTAATTTAAGGTAATTATTTATGCTTAAAAGGTTTTGGCCTGTTTTGTTAATTTTTATCTCGATGATTTCAGTCCAAGGTAGTGCCTCAATAGCCAAATATCTGTTTCCTGTATTAGGGCCTGAAGGGATGACAGCTTGGCGACTATTTTTTTCAGCAATTATGCTAATTTTAATATTCAAGCCGTGGCGTAAAACACTGACAAAACAAGCATTAAAATACATTTTTTTATACGGTATTTCAATTGGTTGTATGAATTTAGCGTTTTACAACGCAATCGCAAGAATTCCGCTAGGTATTGCAGTTGCCATTGAACTCACAGGGCCAATTATGGTGGCGATGTGCTCCTCGCGTAAAGTACTTGATTTTATTTGGTTAGGTGTTGCTATTATTGGCTTGGCTATGCTTTTACCCATTGAACAAGCCTCAAGCAATTTAGATCCCAAGGGTATTTTATTTGCGCTATTAGCTGGAAGTGGTTGGGCGTGTTACATCTTATTCGGACGCAAAGCCAGCACTATTTATGGCTCAGCCAGCGTAGCGATTGGATCAGTCATTGCTTCGTGCTTTTTATTTCCTATTGGAATTTGGCAAAGTGGCAGTACCATGTTTTCGTTGGAATTGCTCCCAATGGTTTTTCTGGTCTCATTATTAGCATCAGCAATCCCTTATGGATTAGACATGATTGCACTACCAAAATTACCGGCACAAACATTTAGTACATTAATGAGCTTATCGCCTGTTTTTGCCGCGCTTTCTGGGCTCATTGTTTTGCATGAACAACTAACCCACTACCAGTGCTTAGCCATTATTTTTATTATTACCTCATCAATAGGTACAGTGCTAACTATGAGTCGCCCAGTAAAAATAAAATCGAGTAAACCAAACAATTAAACAATTAAAACCACTATCGCACTATTTATAAGTGGATAGTGGTTTATAAGTGCGATAGTGGTTGTACGGCAAGCTATAGTTAACAGTTACTAAATACTCAGATATAACTCATTTAATTGAAAATTTAGTATTAATGACTTAACGAGGAGGTAATCCCATACCACCGCCCATTAATCCTTTCATTTGGCGCATCATCTTCATCATGCCGCCACCTTTCATCTTTTTCATCATCTTTTGCATATCTTCGAACTGTTTTAACAGCTTGTTGACATCTTGAACCTGAGTTCCCGAACCGTTGGCAATACGGCGTTTACGAGAACCTTTAATGATTTCAGGATTAGCACGCTCTTTTAATGTCATTGAACCAATGATTGCCTCCATTTTGATGGTAATTTTATCATCCATCTGTGCTTTAATATGATCAGGAAGTTGACCAACACTGGGTAATTTAGCTAACAAAGCCCCCATTCCGCCCATATTACGCATCTGTTTTAACTGATCTTGGAAATCGTTAAAATCAAATTTATCACCTTTTTTTAGCTTCTTGGCAATTTTCTCGGCTTTTTCGCGATCGACGTTACTTTGTAATTCTTCAATTAAAGATAGCACATCGCCCATACCTAAAATACGTGAAGCAATGCGATCAGGATAAAATGGCTCTAAAGCGTCTGTCTTTTCACCCATCCCTAAGAATTTAATCGGTTTACCAGTAATGTGGCGAATTGATAACGCTGCACCGCCGCGAGCATCCCCGTCAACTTTTGTTAAAATTACACCAGTAAGCGGTAATGCATCATTAAACGCTTTAGCGGTATTAGCGGCATCTTGCCCTGTCATAGCATCGACCACAAATAGCGTTTCAATTGGATTGACAGCATGATGGAGTGCTTTGATTTCATCCATCATATCGCTATCAACATGCAAACGTCCTGCAGTATCAACAATTAACACATCAAAAAATTGCAATTTAGCATGAGAAATTGCTTTATTAACGATATTGACTGGCTTTTCAGCAATATCAGATGGAAAAACTTCAACATCAATAGCCTTAGCTAACGTTTCGAGCTGTTTAATCGCAGCAGGGCGATAAATATCGGCAGAAACAACCAACACTTTCTTTTTATGTTTTTCTTTTAAAAATTTAGCTAGCTTAGCAACGCTCGTTGTTTTACCTGCCCCTTGCAAACCTGCCATTAAAATCACTGCGGGTGGTTGAGTTGCCAAATTGAGCGAACTATTAACCTCACCCATAGCAGTTGTTAATTCTGCCTGAACTATTTTGATAAATTCTTGACCTGGGGTTAAGCTCTTATTGACATCTAATCCAACAGCCTTTTCTTTAACTTGATTAATAAATTCACGAACTACGGGTAGTGCAACATCGGCCTCAAGTAGTGCCATACGAACATCGCGCAATGCATCTTTGATATTATCTTCAGATAATCTTCCTCGACCACTAATATTGCGGAATGTCTGTGATAAACGGTCGGTTAAATTCTCGAACATATTAACTCTCGTAATAAATGAAAAATTGCCATTATCATATCAGAAAATTTCAATAAGTCCCACGATCATAATTTTGCACTGACTTGACACAAAATTGTGTTCCTGTTGAAATGAGGAAAGAGAAAAAGACGATTATTAATAATTACAAAACAGAATAGTTTAGACTAAAAAGGAGAAAATCGGACATGGCAAAAGTAATTAGTACTGATAAAGCGCCAGCAGCTATTGGGCCTTATGTTCAAGCAGTAGATTTAGGTAATATGTTATTTGCCTCAGGACAAATTCCATTAGATCCAACAACTGGTGAAATGCCAACTTGTGTTAAAGAGCAAGCCAAACAAAGTTTAGCGAATGTTAAAGCGATCATCACTGCGGCAGGCTATCAAGTAAATAATATCGTTAAAACGACTATTTTCTTATCTGATATCAATGACTTTGCTACGGTAAATGCAGTATACGAAGCCTTTTTTATTGAAAATAATGCATCTTTCCCTGCACGTTCTTGCGTACAAGTAGCTCGAATTCCCAAAGATGCCAAAGTCGAAATCGAAGTTATTGCCGCTAAATAAATTTGCTTATCAGATTAGCACCAATGGGTGCTAATTTTTGTCAAAAAGTTTCAGGTAACTATGTGTTTCAGTATAAAATTAATATAAAAACATGACTTTTTGGGTTATTTTGTTCTTTATTCCTCTTATTAAAAAACGGCAATTTTCCAACCAAAAATCAACTTAATTATTTGCTATTAAACTATTATTTAATGATTGATCGCCAATAGAGTTGGTGCAATAATCTACAATTATTTATTATTATTATTTGTACCAATTGGATTGTAAAAATGTTTGAAAAAGTAGAGCCGTACGCAGGGGACCCCATCTTATCACTAGTAACTGAATTTATTAATGATAGTCGAGACAACAAAATAAATTTAAGTATTGGTTATTATTATGATGAAAATAGCATAGTGCCTCAATTACAATGTATTAAAACGGCGCGTGATTATATCTATCATCACAACCAAGATGCTCAATTGTATTTACCCATGAGTGGCCTACCAGCTTATTGCCAAGCGATCCAATCTTTATTATTTGGTGAAGATCATTCGGCCTCTAAAGATAAACGTATCGCAACGATACAAACCTTAGGCGGATCGGGTGCTCTTAAAATAGGTGCTGATTTTTTATTTCGCTATTTCCCAAATTCACAAGTATGGGTCAGCGATCCAACTTGGGAAAATCACATCGCCATTTTTAATGGTGCAGGTTTTAAAGTAAACCAATATCCTTACTTTGATGAACAAACATGTGGCGTAAAATTTGAAGCAATGCTTGAAACATTAAATCAATTACCAGCTAAAAGCATAGTCTTACTACACCCTTGTTGCCATAACCCAACTGGCGCTGATCTAACGCAAGCACAGTGGGATAAAGTAATAGCAGTTTTACAAGAACGAGATCTCATTCCATTTATGGATATTGCTTATCAAGGCTTTGGCAAAGGTATTGAACAAGACGTTTATGCGATTCGAAAAATGGCAGATGCAGGATTGTGTGGATTTGTTAGTAACTCATTTTCGAAAACATTTTCACTTTATGGTGAACGAGTGGGAGGATTATCTGTTTTATGTGATAACAGCCAGATCGCTAACCGTGTGTTAGGACAGTTACAAGCAACGGTTCGCCAAAATTATTCAACCCCAGCGGCATATGGCGTGCAGTTAGTAAGTTATGTTTTAAATAATCCAGAACTTAAAGCACAATGGTTAAAAGAAGTCGAATCCATGAGAACTCGCATCGTAACCATGCGATCAACTCTGGTTGAATTATTAAAAAAAGCGGCACCTGATTGTCATTTTGATTATTTAGTAAAACAGCAGGGCATGTTTAGTTATACCGGTTTTAGTAAAGAGCAAGTTACACAATTAAAAGATACTTTTGCTATTTATTTGGTGGGTAGCGGAAGAATGTGTGTAGCGGGTTTAAATCACCATAATATCGAACGTGTGGCAGAAGCATTTGCTGCACTAAAACAATCATGTTAATAAAGGAGTGTATTTTTATGTTCCATAAAATGTTAATGTTAATATTAGGTATAGCAATGACGACTTTAGTTGTTGGATGTAACACCGTAAAAGGTGTTGGTCAAGATGTCGAATCGGGTGGAAAAGCCATTTCACATACAGCCGAAAAAGTGAGTGATAAAATGTAACTAAGGTTATAGACTATCTACAAATATTTTAATGTCTTAAATATATTTGGTTAAATGTCACGTATTTTATTTACAGTTACATTATTTTTACTTGTTGGGTGCAGCTCGTTAAACTTTCGAGCTGCACCTTTAACTATGGAAAATTGTCAATATTCAAACCTATCAGGTATTGAATTTTTATTAAACCCACTCCCTTCAAATAAACTAAGCTATCAGCATGTTTATATTAGCCAGAGTCGAGAAGGCAAACATTTGCCCAGTAGTTATGCAGGAATAAAAGGCAAATTAACCGATCAAATTCTTATTCGCAATTATCCCAAACAGACATTTTGGCGAACGCCAAATTTATTTGAAAGGGCCTCTTTATATGAGGATGGATATGATGACCTTTACATCAGCAAAGCACAAAAAGAGGCACGTGATCGAAAAGCAAAATTTGTAGTAAGACAAGCCGTGTTACAAAATTGCCAAATCGTTTATATCGCTATTGATTCTTTAGCTAAAGACAGAGATAATCCTTTGCTAATTGAATCTAACGATTTATCGATTATTAAACAGGTACAAAAATGATCAAGGAAAAAGAACTTAAAGGATTAGGCGGTTGGCTAATTTTAGTTGGTATTGAATTAATTTTTTGTTTTATTTTTATTGGATATGTTACTTTTTCTAGACTAAATGCGATTAATTTTATCGGCGTGTGGACACAATTATTGGATCCCTACTCGGAAATGCACACAATTCATTTGGGTCTGTTTATTTTAGGTGACATGGGGCTAAATTGTTTATTTTTGCTTTTAAACGCTTATATTATATTTTTATATTTTACTAAAAGTTATAAATTTCCTAACTTTTTTATTATATTTAGTAGCAGTTTTATTGTTTTTAAGCTAATTCAAAGATGTTGGTATCTTTTTATCGTGTTACCATTTGAAGTTAAATTTGAGTTTTCTTTTATAAAAGATATTGTTATAGCAATCATTTATACCTGTATTTGGATTGCTTATGTGTTGAAGTCAGTTCGAGTTAAAAATACATTTGTTAATGGTCGCCATAGTGAAGTTACTCATAGCGACATAATTAGTTAATTTGTTTTAAGGAAATAAAATGACATCAAATTTAGAAAATTTAGTAAATGGAAAAGTAACAAAAGCGGTTATCCCTGTTGCAGGTTTGGGTACTCGTATGTTACCAGCAACTAAAGCTATTCCAAAAGAGATGCTCCCCGTTGTTGACAAGCCACTTATTCAATATGTAGTTAAAGAGTGTATTGCCGCAGGCATAACTGAAATTATATTTGTTACGCACTCATCAAAAAACTCAATTGAAAACCATTTCGATACTAGTTTTGAATTAGAAGCCATGTTAGAGGCGCGTGTTAAACGCCAATTATTACAAGAAGTACAAGGCATTTTACCTAAAAATGTCACCATAACTAGCGTCCGCCAAGGTTTGGCAAAAGGGCTTGGTCATGCGGTATTATGTGCTTATCCTTTAGTTGGTGATGAACCATTTGCTGTTGTTTTACCTGATGTGATTATTGATGAATACGAAAGTGACCTTGCCAGCGATAATTTAGCCGCAATGATCAAAAATTATCATGAAACTAAACATAGTCAAATCATGGTAGAGCCCGTGCCAAAAGAATTAGTTTCTTCTTACGGTATTGTTGATTGTCGTGGTCAAGAGCTATCTGCGGGTAATGTTGCACAAATGTACAGCGTAGTTGAAAAACCATCAGTTGAAGAAGCCCCATCAAACCAATCCGTTGTTGGACGTTATGTTCTATCTGAAAAAATCTGGCCTCTACTTGCCAAAACGCCATTAGGTGCAGGTGGTGAAATTCAATTGACCGACGCAATTGCTATGTTACTTGAAGAAGATTGTGTTGATGCCTATTGCATAAAAGGTCGTAGTCATGACTGCGGTAATAAACTTGGCTATGTACAAACATTTGTACAATACGCAATGCGACATAAAAGCTTAGGTAGCGATGTTAAAGCTTGGTTAAAAACGCTTTAATTTTTGATTTAGGTTAGCTAGGTTTCGAATGTTTTGACCTTTTGTGGAAATAATTAACATCAGTGACAACATCCGAAACCATTACACTGCCCCCTCTAAGCCTGCAATAACCGCTAGGTTTATTTAAAAATAAAAACTTCAATAAAATCAATGGCCCATCTGAGCGATTTTAAAGCAAAAAACACATCTATAGCTCCACAATGTTAATAAGTTTGCTTTATCACAGCATCAAAATATACCGATAACCAAGTAAAGCTAGTACGTCAAACTGGGCTGTTGGGTGTGTTTGTGTTTTAGATGTTATCAGCAATATTAATCATTCCGCAAAAATCAAAAAGTCCTAAAGCTAACACCACATTTTAATTATAAAATTCACTGGATCGGCTACACTAATTAGTACCAGTTTTATAAGGTCATTGTTATGATAAACTAAAAATAAGAGAAGGTAACAACAATGGCAATCGATTCATCACGAAGAGCAAAACGTAGCTTTACTAACGAGTTCAAAAAACAAATGGTCATGCTATATCAAAATGGTAAAAAACGTGCGGATATCGTCGCAGAGTATGACCTCACCAAATCAGCATTAGATAATTGGATAATGCAGTACCAAACTACCGGCTCATTCATCGCAAAAGATAATCGTCGAACTGAAGAGAACGAACTTATCGCGCTACGCAAAGAGAATAAACGCTTGTTAATGGAGAATGATATCCTAAAGCAAGCGGCGTTGGTAATGGGAAGAAAATCGAGTTAATTTTACATAATAAGCATCGATACAGCTTACGTGCATTATGTCGATGTTTAAATGTAACCCGAAATCGTTTCTATTATCAACGGCAATTAACGCAGCAATCACAAGATATATCGCTGAGTGAAATAGTGGGTAAAATTTTTAATACTAATTATCGTGCTTATGGCACAAGGCGTCTACAAGCAGAGCTGAGAAAGCAAGGCATAACCGTATCTCGACGCCGAATAGGTCGAATCATGGCGAAAAATGGCTGGGTTTCGAAATACACCTGTAAAAAATATTGTATTCATACAGAAAAAAGCAATGAATCACCAGTGGGGAATGAACTGAATCGAGAATTTGATATAGGTCAACCACGAAAGATATTGGTGACCGATTTAACCTATGTAAGAGTTAAACAACGTTGGCACTACCTTTGTGTAATTGTTGATATCAGTAATCGAGAAATAGTGGGGCGAAGTGCTGGCAGGCATAAAACAGCGGCACTGGTCATGCAAGCTATGAGTCAAATTCCAATGAACTTACAGACGATTGAGTTGTTTCATTCTGATAGAGGAAAAGAGTTTGATAATTATTTGATTGATGAATGTTTAACAGCATTTGGAATTAAACGGTCGTTAAGTCGCAAAGGCTGCCCCTATGATAACGCAATTGCAGAAAGCACATTCAAAGCAGTGAAAACAGAATTTGTGTCAAATACTATTTTTGATTCACTGGCGCAACTTAAATTGGAATTTAATCACTATGTGGATTGGTTTAATTATAATCGACTTCATTCAACATTAAATTACCAGTCGCCGATTGAATACAAAAGAAATCGATGACCTTATCTTTTTGGTACTAAAAAGTGTGGACATACCACACCTATCTATAAAACCGAATCGTTTTCATCTTTACATTTCTTTACAAAAAAGTCCGCAAAAAAACTAGTCAATCATCCCTTAAACGGCTATACTTTCATCGCTTTAGAAAGGTGAGCTTATTAAATAAGCGAATAAACATAAAAATTCAAATAAAACAAAATATTACTTGACAGGTGAAACGAAATGCAGTACCATTTTAGGCACAAGGCACAAGGCACAAGCACTGGCAAACCTATGTCTTAAATTTATCAAATAATCCTATTCGACAAGTTTTTACTCGAAACTTATTTATACCTTCCAAATTATTTTTCGAATTATTTTCGAAATTATCCACAAAACTATCTTTAAAAATCCCATTGGCATTAGCGCTATTGTTGTTATTGCCGTACTCTTTAGAATCGCAGGCATTATCGGCTACGACTTCTGAGCGCATTCACGGTACTGCGCCTTATTTAACTTTTGATGGCGGTGTTACTAAAGTGACTAAAATAGAAGACTTATTAGGTATTAAGTTATCAGATGGTCGAATATTCACACCGCAAAATAATCCTTCATCACCAACAGCGCCAATCGAGTTGGCTAATGTAGGGGATACCTTGGCTGATATTGAAATGATAGTCCCGCCATTAAGCGACTCAATAAATATAAATGACTTAGTGGCACAAGGTAAATGGGGAGATGATGATGGAGATGGACAGGGAGTAAATGGTATTTCCGCATTAGGAAGTATATCGTTAGCAATAACGGATAAATATGGTAATACCGTTAGTCGTGGTGATGCATTAAGTCTATGTCATGCCCCTTATAAGGTAACCTTAAGTAGTACTGGAGGAAATTTAGCTACGCAGTACGGTGTACCCAATAGTAGTACTTTTAGTGGAGGCACTGCGGAGTATTATATCACTTT